>JAFRCZ010000236.1 GCA_017404125.1 Methanobrevibacter sp. | reverse complement strand
GCACTTTGCCTATTGAACAATCTTGGCTGGTTATGGCTAACCTTTCTTCAGAATTGCATAAGAAAGGGGTTCCTATTCCAAAGGAATTGAATAAGGACTTAGGCTTAGTCAAGTCTCAAATCGGTTTTTATAAAAAAGACCCTTCTCACCCAGATATGATTAATGAGATGGCTAAAGCGGATATGTCTTTAAATGAAATTCAGGGAATATTGCTCTCTCTTGCAGAGGATTATGATAAGGAATTTTATGAGGAATGGTTAGACAAGCTTCAAAGGGCAAATAGGGGAGAAGAGATTTTCAAGCTTTCTGATACCCAATCTCGTTTTATTCAAAATGTGCCTCCAGGATTATCATATGCAAAAATTACCTTAAGAAATCCAATTGCAGAAGATAGGGTACAGGAAATAGCTGAGTATTATGGGCTTATAATGGAATTTGACACTGATGAGACAATAGCATTGTATGGTGAAAAATCAAATATCCAATCAGCTTTAAAGGAAATGGCTCCATTTTTCGCAGAATAATCGTAAAAATGGTTCCATACTGAATAAACATAATGAATAAGAAGATTATTCTTTTTTCTAATTATTTTTTAAAATTTAATTTTACTTAAACAATTTAATCAAGAATTAAAGTTTTAAGGTTGTTTTATAATGAAAATTTTAGCAATTAGTGATGTACACGGTAAAAAAAGTGAAAGCTTAATTAACTACTTAAAGAAAAATGATGATATCTCTTTAGTATTGATTGCTGGAGACATTACAGATTTCAGCATTACTGAATTTGAACCATTGAGCTTTGTAAAGCCATTTATTGATGAGCTTGTAGAAGAATGTGACGTAGATGTTTTTGCAATTCCAGGTAACTGCGACCCTGCAGGAATTTGTAATGCCATTAAGGAAAGCGGTCCGGATGAAAAACCTGCATTCTGTTTGCATAATCAATTAATAGCTTATGAAAATGCAGTTATCATGGGTTATGGCGGATCCAACCCTACTCCATTCAATACCCCTGGAGAAATTGATGACGATAAGATTTATCTCCATGTATACGAGCTTTTAGCTGAATATGACTATATTGGAAACGATGAGATTCCTAGAGTGACCATCTTGCTTACTCATGCACCTCCATATGACACTAAGGCAGATACCATTGAAAGTGGAGCACATGTAGGAAGCCAAGGCGTTAAAAAGCCTATTCATGAATTCCAGCCTAATATCAACATATGTGGTCATGTCCACGAAGCATGTTCCATTGATACAGTTGGAAATACCACTATTGCAAACCCTGGTATGCTTGAAGATGGTCATGCTATATTAATTGAAATAGATGATAATGCTATGTATACCATAGGTATTGTTTCCTTGGAGTAAATTTACTCCATTCTTTTTTATTTTATTATTTTTATTTTTCCTAATCCTTCTTATTTTTCTAATTTTTTACTATTTTAAACTATTTTTAGCTATTTCACTTTTTTATATAAAAATCAAATATAAAAATTTATTAAATGTAAAATAGTAAATATTATTAATAATTAGAAACATATCTATATTTTCAAAAATTTAACTATTTTTTGCTTTTATTTATTATTAGCGTTATAAATGATTTTATAGCTTATTTTTTTATTTATCAGTAAATTAATAGTTAAATGATGAAAGATAAATCTAAAATTCTTTTAATTGTCAATTAAGGTTGTGATTTTATGATTCTAGTTCAAAGGGAATTGAAAGGGAAAGTGTATAGCGAACCTTTTTCAAAAGGGATTCTCTCAAGATCTCTTATTCGTGCAGAATTGGACCCTAGCAAAGCTTATGAAATAGCTAATAGGATAGAATCAGATCTAATTGAGAATAATATTTCTTCAATTTCAACTGATGATATAGTTAAAAGAATTGTAGATTTATTGGAAGAAGAAAATCCTTTGATTGCTGAAAACTATCTGAATTGGAGAAAAATACGTAAAACAGATGCTCCATTGATTATCTTAATTGGAGGGGTATCTGGTGTAGGCACTTCATCCATATCCTATGAAATATCCAGAAAATTAGGCATAAAAAGCATGATAAATACTGATATGATTAGGGAAGTGATGCGTAAGATTGTTTCCAAGGAATTAAGTCCAGTGATTCATCAGTCTTCATTCATTGCTCATGAAGCAATGAGGGTAGCTCCCCCTCCAGAATTCGATTATGTCCTGGCAGGCTTTAAGGACCATGTCGGAACAGTAAGCGTTGGAGTTGAGGCAGTTATCGAAAGGGCATTGACTGAAGGGATAAGCATTATCATTGAAGGAGTGCATATAGTTCCTGGTTTCATTAGAAAAGATTTGATGGAAAAGGATAATGTGCTGATGTTTGTATTGACTCTTGAAGATGAGGAGATGCATAAAAACAGACTCTATTCACGCTGCAATGATGGATGGGCCCATAGGTCCCTGCAAAAGTATTTGGACAATTTTGATGCAATCAGAAAGATCCAAAGATATCTGAAATGTCAAGGAGAAAGGGAAGGAATTCCTATTGTTGAAAATATAGATAGGATTACTACTATAGATTTTATAATCAATTCAATCGCTGAAACTTACGGAGGTTCTAAAAATGTTGGAAAAGACAAAAGTTAAAGACTTAATGACAAAAGATGTTTTAACAGTTGACTGTGAAGAGGCAACTGTTTTCGCTTTTGAAAAATTAATGAAACATAAAATAAGTTCAATGCCTGTTCTTAATGATGAAGGAAAAATGGTTGGTATCGTAACCGCTACTGATTTAGGACACAATTTGATTTTAGACAAGTATCAATATGGTACTAAAGTAAAATCCGCTATGGCTAAGGATGTTGCTTGCGTATCTTCTGAAGATAGCATTAAGGATGCAGTCACTGTAATGTTTGATAAGGCTCCTGGAGATAGCATCATTAACCAATTGCCTGTAGTTGACGACGGTGAACTTGTAGGTATCATATCTGATGGGGATATTATTAAAATACTTAAGGAATATTTATAAATTTATAATTTATTTTGTTTATTTGTTATTTTAATTCTATTTCCATTTCCTTTAAATTTAATTAATTTTTCATTATTAATTTTATTTCCATTGCTAAATTTATTTTCATTTATAAATTTATTTATTTAATCTATTTTTAACTATTTTTGCCCTATTTTTATAAATTCCTATTTTAATGTCTTATTTTTTGAAATAAAGCTATTTAAATTGAAAGATTTTTTATTAATAAACTTTATATAATAGTAATATTAATATATTATAATTGGCTAGACTGGAGGGTTAGGAGTCCTCTGTAAGCACAAATCTCCTT
>JAFRCZ010000235.1 GCA_017404125.1 Methanobrevibacter sp. | reverse complement strand
TCTAAAAAATATTTTTTATCAATTCATAAAAAAGTTAAAAACACGAATATCAAATTAATTTAAACTGATTAAAATAGTAAAATAGGAGGAATTAGGTGAAAGCTGTAATTTTAAGTGCAGGCGAAGGAACAAGAATGAGACCTTTAACTCTCACAAAACCTAAAACAATGTTGCCTGTTGCTGGAAAACCTATTATACAATATAACAAAGAGGCACTGCGTGATTGCAGTGTGAAAGACATTCTTCTTATTGTAGGATATAAGGAAGAGATTGTTAGAGATTACTTTAAAGATGGCAGTCAGCTTGGAGTGAATATCAGTTATGCAACCCAAAGTAAATTGGAAGGAACTGCAGATGCAATCGGCTATGGAAAAGACTTCATTGAAGACAGTTTAATCACTCTTAACGGAGACATCATTTTAGATGTTGATATAATCAATGAAATCATCGAAGACTATGAAGAGTCCAAGCCAGACACATTAATGGTAATAACAGAAGTGGAAGATCCAAGTGCTTTCGGTGTTGTCGAATTAGATGGAGACAAAGTCATAAATATTGTAGAAAAGCCTAAAAAGGAAGAAGCACCAAGCAATTTAGTTAATACTGGAATTTATATCTTCAATAAGGACATTTTTGATAAAATCGATAAAACTGAACTCTCTCCAAGAGGGGAATATGAAATCACAGATTCCTTATCCCTTCAAATAGCTGATGGGAAAGTAGTTAAAGGACATAAAACCACTAAAGAATGGATGGATATTGGAAAGCCATGGGAATTGATTGAAATCAACGAAGAATTGCTCAACAATATTGAAGGAGAAATCAGAGGAACCGTTGAAGAAGGAGTTACCATCCATGGAGAAGTATTTTTAGATGAAGGTAGCCTTTTACGTTCTGGAGTTTATATTAAAGGACCAGTATACATCGGTAAAAACTGTGATATTGGACCAAACTCATATATTAGAGGAAATTCCTACTTCGGAGACAATGTCCATATTGGTAATGCAGTGGAAATCAAAAATTCAATCATTATGGAAAATACCAATGTAAGCCATTTAAGTTATGTAGGTGACTCCATTTTAGGCTCTAACTGTAATATTGCAGCTGGAACAAATATTGCTAACTTGCGTTTTGACAACAAAACTGTAAAAACAACCATTAAAAATAAGAAAACCGATACTGGAAGACGTAAATTAGGTGCAATTGTAGGAGACTCTGTAAAAACAGGAATCAATTCAAGCTTAAGCCCTGGAGTTAAAATAGGGGTAAGGGCTACAATTGGTTCTGGCGTTTTATTATATGAAGATCTAGAATCTGATATGAGAGTCTTGGTAAAGCAAGAGCATATTTTCCAAAACAAAAAGGAAACTGGTCAAATCTCATTGGAAGAAGCAGAAGAGCATAATGAATAAATTATTAGAAAAATTTTATATTTATTAATTTATCTGATTAATAAAAAAACTATTAAAAACTAAAAGAGGAGTATATTATGAAACTCAATGAACCCGTAAAAATATTCCCTGGTGCACAAGTAATCGGTGATGTTGAAATTGGTGAAAATTGTTCCATTTGGCATGGAGCAATTATTCGAGGAGATGTAGGCCCTATAAGAATTGGCAAGAACTCTAATGTACAGGACAATTGTGTCCTCCATTCTTCAGCACATCTGACTCTTAAGATTGGAGATAACGTGTCCATTGGACATGGTGCTGTAGTTCATGGCTGTGAAATAGATGACAATGTTCTTATAGGAATGAATGCTACTGTCTTGAATGGCGCTAAAATTGGCAAGAATTCAATTGTAGGCGCTGGAGCAGTAGTAAGTGAAAATAAGGTATTTCCAGAAAACAGCCTAATCCTAGGAGTTCCTGGAAAACTCATAAAGGAAACCACCCAAGAACAAAGAGACAACATTGCATGGAATGCATCACACTATGTTGAACTTGCAAACGAATACGATGATTAAGTCATCAGAAAATTGCAATGAATAGATTGAATAAAATCATCTATTCATCAACTTTTTTTCTAATTAGAATTCACTCATACTTATTTATTAATAATATGATTATCAAAGAATCACAACTATACACTTATAACTAAAACTAATAATACTATTATCAAAGAAGGTAAAATAATGAAAGCACGTAAAGCAGTAGAAGAATTAGACCCTTATGTTCCTGGAAGATCCAAAGAGGAAATTGCACAGGAATTTGGAGTAAAAAAAGAGGATATCATTAAATTGGGATCTAATGAAAACCCATGGGGACCATCTCCAAAAGTAAAGGAAGCCATTGAAGCGGAACTTGCAAACATCAACAGATACCCTGAATCTGATTTGAATGAACTTAAAAAGGAATTTGCAAGATATTCAAATGTAAAGCCAGAACAGATTATTGTTGGAGGAGATGGTGCAGATGAAATCCTTGACACACTTGCAAAAACATTTATAGAACCTGGAGACGAATTTATAGTTCCTTTACCTTCTTACATGTATTATGAATTTCTATTTAAGCCATATGGCGCTATCCCTAATTACGCTAAATGGAATCTGGAGACAAACACTTTAGATTTGGACTCTGTACTTGATGCAATCAATGAAAAGACAAAAATGCTATTTTTATGTACTCCAAACAATCCAACTGGAGCATTGATTTCACAGGATGACTTAAGGGCAATATTGGATAAGACAAATAAATCCAAAGGTGGAGTATGCGATGCAGTGGTTGTAATAGACGAAGCATACTTTGAATACTCAGAAACAACTAATGTAAACCTTTTAGATGAATATGACAACATCTTTATACTTAGAACAATGTCTAAAGTGATGGGCCTTGCAGGGATGAGAATCGGTTATGGAATTTCAAGTGAAGAGATCATTGAATTCATGCACAGAATCAAGCCTGTTTTCTCACTTACAAAGCTTTCATATGTAGCAGCGCTCACTACAATCAGAGACACAGAATATATTGAAAAATCCATTAGGGATGGAATAGAAAGCAGAGATTTCCTATATGATGAAATATCTAAAATGAAATCAGTTAAAGTCTATAAGTCATATTCCAATTTCATGCTGATTGATATTCACAATACTGGCTTTACCGCTGCAGAATTAACTAGAGAATTCATGAAAAGAGGAATGATTGTAAGGGATTGCACATCCTTTAGAGGATTGGATGAATATTATTTCAGAATAAGCATTTGTACTTTAGAAGAGGATAAGAAATTCATATCTGTTATGAAAGAGATCTTGAATGAAGAATAGGTTTAATGAATTTTTGAGCTGATAATATGGAATATAGTGTAACAGTTACATCATCAATTGAATATCCTAAAAATATGTCTTTTGTAATATTTTTAGCAAAATGTCCTCTCAGATGTCCTTACTGCAGCAATAGTGAAATCCTTGAAGAAGGCACTGAGATTAGTTTAGAAGAGATGTATGAAAAAATTGACGATTCCTCACTCTTTATGGATGCTGTTGTAGTTTCAGGTGGTGAGCCTTTAGTGCAATATGAGGACGTGATTGAAATCTTCAAATATGTTAGAGAAATTGGCCTTAAGACCAAATTAGATACAAGTGGTGTCTATCCAGATAGGCTCAGAAAAATCTTAGATTTGGGATTGGTTGATTATGTGGCTATGGATATTAAAGCTCCATTTGATAAGTATAAAGAAGTGATTAATGCAGACATTGGACAAAAAGTTAAGGAATCTATGGAAATTGTCAATGAGTATGAAAATATCACTTTAGAATGCAGAACCACATATTGTCCTAAATTGCTCACAGAAGACGACCTGTTTAGAATAGTTGAAGAGGTGGAATGTGATTTATATACCATTCAGCAATTTAGAAACAGATGTGTTTTAGATGAATCATTGGCAGAAGCTGAAGAGCCAAATCCTCATGACATGGAAGCTATTGCAAAAAGAATTAAGGAAGCACATCCAGACCAGGACATTAATGTAAAAACTGCAGAATTTGGTCAAAGAAGCGTTTAAAT
>JAFRCZ010000234.1 GCA_017404125.1 Methanobrevibacter sp. | reverse complement strand
TTTCAGGAATTTTTTATTAGTAGAATTTATAAAATATAAAGTCCATATATTATTATAATATAAATATATAAAAGTAATATATGATATGAGTTTGATAATTTTATTTAAAGTATTTAATTATTTATCGATTATAGGAGGAGAAGTATGAATCCGGATAGAAAGAAGCTTATGCAGATTTTAGAAAATCTTCAAAGAGATTATGAAGCTGGCTTGATTTCCGAAGAGAAATATCTTTATTTATCTGACCAGTATAAGCATAAGATTGAAACTATTGAAGTTAGTGATAGAATTCGTGCAATGCAAGGAAAAGAAGAAACTCCTTCTTCATTAAATTCAAAACATGTTGATTCTCAAAAGTATCGGGAAGAAAAGGAAAAATTAGTTCAAAAATATATTCATAACCCTGAGTCTTATACAGTATCAAAAAAACCAGAGGAATCTTCAACTGCTAGTCCATGGTATATTGCTTTAGCGGTTGTATTTTTACTTGTTGCATTTGTGGCAGGCATTACTTTTGGAATGTCCAGCATAGGTTTAGGTAGCAGTGGTGATGACGGTGGAAATATGTTTTCTGCAAGTGCAACTATTAATGATACTGCTTTTCCTATAGTAAAGGTAAACAAGTCTCTTAGTTATAATTATACAAAATCTTACTCCAATACTACTAAGTATGGTTCTTCATCATCTTCAAGCAGTTCTTCTTCAACCGATGACTCAAGTTCCTCATCTTCCAGTTCTTCCAGTTCTTCTGGATCTTCCAGTTCTTCTGGTGGTAGTTCTAGTGGTGGTTCTTCTGGAGGAGGTTCTTCAAGTGGTGGATCTTCTGGTGGTAGTTCTAGTGGTGGTTCTTCTGGAGGAGGTTCTTCAAGTGGTGGATCTTCTGGATCTTCCAGTTCTTCTGGTGGTAGTTCTGGGGATTAGTTTTTTAAAAATCTCACCAAAAACTTATAGAAGAAATATAATGATTTTGATATTTTGTGAATGATAAAAAGATTTGAGTAGTAATTAATTTGGAGATATGATATGAAAAGGATTATTGGTATCGGAGCAGTATTAATTTTATTGATTGTAGGTATTTCATTTTTTATAAATAATCCCATTAATATAGAAAATGAAATTGATTTTTCACAGCAATCAATAGATTATTCTGAAAATGGTATATCATTATCAATGCCTGGAGACTGGGTTTCTGCGAATTCTTATTCTAATGACACAGTTTTAGCAGTAGCAGACTCCAATGTAAAGGATTCTTCAGGCTTTAATAGTATTAATGTAAATATCGAAAAGAAATCAAATGCTAGATCTTTACAATCTGAATTTAATTCTAATTATAACAAATTAGCTCGTAATTCTGATTTTAATATTCTTTACTTGGGTAATGTTTCTTTTAATGGTGAGGAAGCAATGGAGGCAGATTATACTTCTATGTCAAGTAATGGAGTAAAACAACATAAAGCTATTTGGGTTAAAAAAGGCTCTGACATTTATGTCATTTTATGTTCTGCTCCAATATCTGAATATGAAAATGAGTTACCTACTTTTGATTTCATTATTAATAGTGTTAAATTATAATAGCATTCATTATTAATTTATTCAATTAAAATAGTGATTGATGATATAAGAACAATTCACTATTCTTTTATTTTTTAAATTATGTACTAATAAAAATATTCTAAATTTATTGATGTGGTTTTATGGAAATTGTTTTATGTGTTACTGGCAGTATTGCAGCAACTGAAACTATTAAGTTAGCAAGGGAATTTAGAAGACAAGGTCATTCTGTAAAAGCGTTCATGACAAAAGAAGCTACTAAAATCATTCATCCGAATGCTTTGGAATTTGCTACTGGCGATGATGTTGTTTTAGATTTGACTGGAAAAATAGAGCATGTAAGGTATTCTCAAGCTGATTTGATTTTAGTCGCTCCGGCAACTGCGAATACCATTAGCAAATTTGCATATAAAATTTCTGACAATCCAGTCAGCACTCTTTTGATAACTGCTCAGGGACATAATACTCCTATTGTCTTTGTACCTTCCATGCATGATTCCATGTATGATGCAGTTAGTGAAAATGTGGAAAAATTAAAGGAAGAGGGCATAAAATTTGTCAATCCTCGCATGGATGAGGGAAAAGCTAAGTTCCCAGCTATTGAAGACATTGTTCTTGAATCTGTCAGGGCTGTTAATTTGGATAGAGTCCAAAAGGGCATTGCAGATGAAGAAGTGTCCAATATTGCAGGCAAAAACATATTGATTAGCTTAGGTGGGACCTTTGAAGAAATTGATCCTATAAGAGGAATTTCAAACAGGTCTTCTGGAAGAATGGGTTTGGAATTGGCCAAAGAAGCTTTTATTAGAGGGGCTAATCTAACTATTTTAGCAGCTCATCATTCAGTTTCCATTCCAAAGGTCTTAAATGTGATTGATACAGAATCAACTGCTCTAATGAATGAAAAAATCGATGAATTGATTCCTGATTTTGATATATTTATAGCAACTGCTGCTGTTTCTGACTTTACTCCAATAAATAAGGAGGACTCTAAGATTTCCTCATCTTATAATTTATCTTTGGAATTTGAACCGGTTGCTAAAATAATTCAAAGAATCAAAAAGATCAATGAAGACATATTCTTGGTAGGATTTAAAGCTGAATACAATATTTCAGAAGAAAAAATGATTAAGTGTGCTAAAACTCAAATGCAGGAAGCAGGTACTGACTTGGTTGTAGCAAATGATGTTTCTCATAAGGGATGTGAATTTGGTTCTGAAACTAATGAAGTTATTCTTGTAAGTGATGAGATTAAAAAAGTTTCTTTAAATTCTAAAAAGGAGATTTCGAAATCAGTCTTTGATGAAATTTCTAAAAAGTTAAATTAACTTTTTACTTTTTTATTTTATTCTACTAATTTTCTTATTTTTTTAATTTTTTCATAATATTTTTCTAAAATTTTTTTATTTATTTTCCTTAT
>JAFRCZ010000233.1 GCA_017404125.1 Methanobrevibacter sp. | reverse complement strand
TTTTTAATTCATTTTTTTCTATTTTTTCTATTTTTACTATTTTTATTATATTAATTATTGTCAATATTTTATTTTTCATTTTTTTATTAATTTTAAAATCTATTATTTTGTAAGCTTTGATCATAATTATAAAAATTGGTTTTATTGTAATATTCTTGTTTTATTCATTCGGGTTCTGTTATTTTATTCATTTTTTCGCAAAAACAGATTAAAATATCAATATATAAATATTAAAATTAACATATTATGTTTAAAAAGGAGTTGTTTTTAATGAATAAACAAAACATATTTGCTTTTCTATTATTAACAATCGTTCTTTTGTCTGTAGTTGCTGTTAGTGGATGCATTGGGGGATCATCTGATGATTCTGCAACTGATTCCTCTGGCGATTCAGATGATTCAAGTGACTCTGTAGATTCTGACAGCGATAATGACGATGACGACAAAAATGACAAAGAAGATAACGATAATGACGATGACGATGACGATACCGATTGAAGGCTCCAGTTTTCAATTGAATAAATCATTGTGGACAAGCAGTATTTAATCGAATAAAATTTTACTATTTTTTTATTATTTTTTCTATTTTTAAAATTATATTTTTATTCTTTAAATTTACAATTCATCGATTTTTAATTCAGGTGATTTCCATTAGTGAAGAAGATGACTTAAGGATGATTGAGGAACACAATCAAAAATCTGTTGAAGAATTGGTTGAAAACTTTTCATATGTTTACATCTACTTAGTTGATGGAAGATCTTATACAATCACAAAGGAAAATCATTTTGAATTCAAGGATGGAAAATTCCATATTTATGATAAAAATGTGGAAGTTAACATAACTGATATAGGCCTAATTGAATTTACTGATTAGATTAATAGCTTCTTTTCATTATTTTAATTTTTTGATTAATTAAAATGGTACTTATTAAAATTAATTTTATTCATAACCTTGAGATTCTAAGTATTCATCAATCTCATCATAATCCCCATAATCATAGTGGTCATAGTACCAATCAGGATCGTTTTTTGCTAATGTGTATGGTGAATCATCCACTCCAGGAAAATGCTTATTTGAATTTTCATCTGATTCAATATGGGAATTGTTCATATCTTGATCTTCATCAAAATTTGATGCATTAATTTCACCTACATCATCATGGCTGATATTAAAGCTGTAATCTCTATTAGGACTATCATCATGACTATTCATTATGTTGGAGATTGATATTATGATGAATAATAAAATGCAGATGATTGAAATCCATTTTAAAATATTTTTCATTTGTTGGGATGATGGCATATTTTTCACTTTTTTATAATTTTTCTTCTTTTTGTGCTTAAAATTATTATATCGTCCCTAATTAAAAAAGATTTTTAAAAAATCTTATTAACTACAAAAATAAATATTATAGTAACTAAGTTTTAGGAGAGAAATAATGAATACAAGAAAAATTCTTTTATTGCTTGTTTTAGCTATTGCAATTGTAGGATTTACAATGGGGCCTGCTTGCGCTGCAACAGTTACCATTAAAATGGGCAATCATAAAGACATAGGCCATAAGGATAGGATTTTGACTTTCTATCAGCCTAAAGATGCACAAAACGTCAAAGGGGTCTATGCAGCCATATTCTATCATGACAAGAAAAAAGGGGACGACTTCAGACCTCACACATATGTTTTAAGAAAGATGACCGTTTACTATAAGAGCAAAAAGGGAAAGGTAATTACAAGAACAGCTAAAGCAAACACTGTCAGTGGCCTTAGCATGCTTTCCACTAAAAAGATTGTTGGCTACACTCCTTATAAGGCTAAAATAACTTATAGTAAAATGACTAAAAAAGAAAGAAGAATTATTATGAATCCTCTTTTTTAATTAAATAATCTTTTCTTTTTTCATATTCTTTTTTTATTTTTAGAATTTTAATTTTTAAAGCCATTATTTTCATACTCTAATATTTTCATACTTTTTTATTTTCTATTTAAAATATTATATAATATAAACAAAACTTTTTTATAGTAAGGCAAACCTATTTATAACTATATGGATAATTTAATCTAGATTAAATAATTTAATATTCTTATGAATTCTTATAATTACTAATAAATTATCTCATTAAAAAATATTTATTAAAAAAATATTTTATAAAAAATATTAACTGATTAGAATTAAGGAGATTATTATGGCACAAATTAATCAACCTATGTATATTTTACGTGATGATACTGAAAGATTTCAAGGCAATCAAGCCTTAAGAATGAATATCTTTGCAAGTCAAATCTTAGCAAGCATTGTAAGAACCACCCTTGGTCCAAAAGGAATGGACAAAATGTTAGTGGACAAAAAAATGGGGGATGTGGTTGTAACCAATGACGGTGCAACCATCTTGCAGGAAATGGATATTGCACACCCTGCAGCTAAAATGCTTGTGGAAATTGCAAGAAAGCAAGAGAATGTAGTTGGAGATGGAACCACCACTGTAGTGATTATTGCAGGAGAATTGCTTAAGAAAGCTATGGAATTATACGAAGATGGAATTGCAATTCCAACCATTCTTATTGGTTATAGATTGGCTGTTGCAAAGGCAATGGATATTTTATTCGAGATTTCCACTGATGCAAGAGATGAAGATACCTTATTTGGAATTGCAAAAACTGCAATGACCGGTAAAGGTTCCGATTATGCTAAGGATGAATTGGCTCATTTGATTGTTCAAGCTGCACTTAAAGTTGAAGAAGGGGAAAAGTTAGATAAAACCCTTATTAAGATTCACAGAATCAATGGTGGAAGTGTAGAGGACTCTATGATTGTTGATGGTATCTATATTGACCAAGGAAGAGCAAACGAATCCATGCCTGAAGAAATGCGTGATGCAAAAATCGCTTTAATGAAATATCCTTTAGAGCTTAAGGACTTGGAAAACGCTAAAGTAGACTTCACTGATCCATTGCAAATGCAAGCTTTCCTAGACAGTGAACAGGAAACCTTAAAAGACATTGCTGATAAGATCATTGACTCTGGATGTAATGTATTATTCTGTCAAAAAGGTATTGATGATGTAGTCCAGCATCACTTGTCCAAAGCTGGAATCATGGCTTTCAAAAGAGTTAAAAACACTGACGTAAAAAGAATCATGAAAGCTACTGGTGCAGAATTGATTACTAACATTGAAGACTTGACCCCTGATGTTTTAGGTAAGGCAGGTTACATACACCAAGAAAGAGTATTTGACCAAATCATTACTTTCATTGAAGAATGTGAAGACCCAAAAGCAAGCTCCATCTTAATCCGTGGAAGTACCAGACACATTTCCTCTGAAATCGAAAGAGCTATGGAAGATGCATTAGGTGTAGTTGCAGCTACCGTTGAAGACGGTAAAGTAGTATACGGTGGAGGAGCTCCTGAAATTGAAATTGCAAAACAGCTCAGAGCTTATGCTAATACAATCAGTGGAAGAGAACAAGTTGCTGTAAATGCATTTGCAGATGCTTTGGAAATCGTTCCAAAAACCTTATCTGAAAATGCAGGTTTAAACACCATAGACTTGATTGTAGAGCTAAGAGCAGCTCATGAAGATAACATCAATATGGGATTGGATGTATTTGAAGGCAAAGTTGTAGACATGAAGGAAGCTGGTGTTGTCGAACCTCAAAGAGTTAAAAAGCAAGCTATCCAAGCAGCTCAAGAAGCTTGTGAAATGATCTTGCGTATTGACGATTTGGTTACTGCAGCTGGTGCACTTCAAAAAGTCGACCCAGGTGAAAACTTAGATCACAGTGGTATGCCTCCAGCACCTGGTATGGGTGGAATGGGTGGAATGCCTCCTATGATGTAATCCGCTCAAGCTTTTTGACCTGTGGTCAAAAACCTTGACCAAAATTTTTTCTACTGGTTGGGAGTATTTCTCAACTATTTTTTTACTATTTTTTCATATTTTTTTAATAATTCTCAACATTTTTCTAACATTTTTCTAACATTTTTTTTAAAATTTTTTAGCAATTTTTAAAAATATTACTTTATTTTTCTATTTTGGCTTTAGATGCTTGTTTTTTTAATATTACTTAATTAAAACTCCTTATTTATTTAAAATCTACTTTTAATTGATTATTTTTTTAATTTAATTAATTATTTAAAATCATTTTAAAAATAATGTGATAACTCTTTGTTATATCAAATATGTTTAATAGTTTGTAATTGTTTTTTAAGTTAAATAACGGTTATTATTTTATTTTCTATTTATCAAAGTAAAAATATTTAAAATTTGATTAAAATAAGTAATTTTAAGTATTTATTCATTATTTAAAGACTTATCAAGTATTTTTTAATTTTTTTAATTTTAATCATTTGTTTTTGTCTGTAAATAATTAATTGTTCTTTATATCTATATCATATAGTTTACCATATTTGAATCATAAAATAAATAATCAAGTGTCTTTATTTCTTAATATAAACTATGGAAAATTCTTATTTTTGATGATTTTTTTTAGTAAGATTTATATAATAAAAGAAAAAAATTAAATATTAATCTAATTTGATTTTTTTGTTTTTAAAGCAAAATTTTCAAGTTAAGAAATGTTTAGGGTGGTCTTTATTGTTTACTTGAAAAAGTTAAATGATAAGCATTGAGTTTGGAAAAATTGAATATTTTTCAATCAATTTTCCTTTAAAAATTCAATGTGAAAATTATACTTGTAAGAATATAATTTTAGGATTGCTCTAAAGTGTGAGGTGAAATGATTTCAAGTAAGAATCTCACATTACTTTTAGCAGTCATGCTTATGGGATTTGTATTGATCTCATCAGTTTCTGCTATGGATATTGGTGATTCTGCATCTATAACTGATTCAGATGAATTATCCGATGCTGGTGTATCTGTCAGCTCTAGTGAAAAAATTGGCAGTGATTCTAATTTAAAAAATTTAAAATCTGATGATACCAGTTCAAGTAATGTAAATTCAGAAAATGAAGTTTTAAGTACTGATAATACTGTAGAAGGTTCTGATTTGGAACATGATTCAAGCGTTAAGAAGACTAAGAGTATCTTAGGAGCTTCTGCACAATCAGATAGTGGTGTTTTAAAAGCTAATGCAAAAACAAAAACCACTCTAACAGGAAGTTCAAGCACTATCACTCGAGGTAAATCTTATAAGCTTACTTTAACTGATAGCAAGGGTAAAGTTTTAACTGGTCAAAAGCTCAGTTACAAAATCAATGGCAAAACTTATACTTTAACAACAGACTCTAAAGGTTCAACTTATCTCCAAATTAATTTGAAGGAGGGCAAATATCCTATGGTTTGTTCATATGGGGGATCTGCCACATATGATTCTTCAAGTTTTTCTGTGACTTTATCTGTTTTGAAAAATCCCAATTTCTTCACTATAAAGGAAATTGAGGATGCTTCTACTAATGTTAAGAATTATGTTACAAAGAATAAAAGATTGCCGAACACTGTGAAAGTTGGTAATAGGACTCTTAAAATCTCTGAGTTCAGCTATCTTTCAGCAAAAGCGGTATCTAACCTTAATTCAAATAAAAAGGGAG
>JAFRCZ010000232.1 GCA_017404125.1 Methanobrevibacter sp. | reverse complement strand
GTTATAGATCCAAAATAGCTCTAAGCTTAAAGATGCCTTCATCTTCATTTACACACATCTTATGGAAAGTGATTGCCTTGACTTCAGATTTATGGGCATGAACATCCCAGTTTATTTCCTCACCATAAGCACAGCAGGTTAATTTATAGTTTTCAAGATGAGAAGATCCCTTATCTTCTATTTTTTCAATCTTAACTTTAAAATCAGAAAAGAACAGCAATTCAGTATCCTGCAGGAACAAAAGCTCTTCCAAATAATCATATAAAAGAGAAACGAGATCTTCTGAAACTATCTCAAACTCTTCCACCTCATCTTTCTTTACCTTGCCTATATCTGTTATGACATCAAACATAGCTAATCCTGCATTTTCATATGCCTCTTCCAATGACTTTCCATAGGCATAAAACCCAATGTCTGCAGTAACATCAAAATATTCATATTTTAATTTTGATTCATCATTCACCATAGCTATGCACCAAATATTAACTCTAATCCTTAACTAACTTATTAACTTTAAATTATTAACTCTAAATTATTAACTTTAACAATTTATTATTTAATTTTAATATTATATAAACTACTTGAAAAATAGGGGGTAAATGGCCCTAAAACTAATTTTCATCAATATCAACATACACTTGAAATCCAACCCCATATTAGTTTTCAAATGCTCTCTTTCTCTTTTTTTATATATGCTTTTCAACTTAGTAATAGTACAGAGAGAAAATTTATAGGAAAACTTAAATTAAAAATGAGGTGAAAAAATGATAAAACATACCAACACTACTTGTGACTTAAGAAGAAAAACCAGCATTATGGATCCTATGAACTTCCATAACCTTAGAATCGATTTTAAAGATTGCATGGTAATATTTGTAGTTCTTACAGTATTACTTTTATCAATTTTAGCTGTTAGTGCAGCTCCAAGCCCAGAAATGATGGCTTGGGTATAATTAAACAATAAAACCAAACCCATTGTTTATTAAAGGATGTAACCATATAAGATAAAAATTACTAGGGCTATGAATATTATCGTGCAATATTTTATAGTTCTTTATTATGATTCCTTATTATAATTCCTTATAATTAGAGAATCAATAATAGATTAATAATTTAAAATCTAAAAATTTCTAAAAAACATCTCATAAATAATTAGATTTTAGTAAATTACATTAGTTTACATCCTTTAATCAATGTGTTTAAATTCAAATTATCATTTAAATTTTTATTTTTAATTTATCATTTTTTAAACACTAAAAACTCAATAAACACACCACTTAATCCTTTAATTACACCATACACTAATATTTACTTATTTTTACTTTTTTAAAAGGATTGATTTGATTTTAAAAATTATAAAAAATAGGGTTTAATATCATAAATAGAATAAAAATATAATAAAAAAGAGAATAAAAATATAATAAAAATAGAAAAAGTTTTGATCAAACTTTTGCGAGCCGAAGGCGAGTAAAAGTTTGGCTATAAATTACATCGCTTAATATCATCAGGAGAGAATCTTAAGATAATTTCTCTTGAATTGCCTCTGACTCCTTTTCCAGTGAACTTAGTATCAACCAATCTTAAGAATTCCAGTTTTTCAAGAGTTCTATTGAAAGTGGCATAGCTTACACCAGCTTCTTCCTTAAACTGTTTGGATAATTCCCCAGCAGTTAATACTTCATCACTTTCAACGACCGCCCTAAGCAAAGTTCTTTCAATATCATTCAATGAATTGATGGTTTCGGCTAAATGAATGGAACCTTGTTTAGTCACTGCCTCTTCAAGATGCTCTAAAGTAATTTTTCTACTTGCATTAGCTTCTGCAATGTTACCGCAAACTCTAAGAAGATCTATTCCAACCCTTAAGTCTCCAACTTCAAGGGTATGATTAGCTATTTCTTCAATGATTTCATCTGAAATCACCCCAGGATAGAACCCTGCTCTAGCCCTATCCTTAAGAATGCTGAATATTTCAGAATAAGTATAAGGTTGGAATGTGATATCCTGAGGAATGAATACAGTGTTTACATTTTTATCGAGAGCATACCTGAATTCCAAGTCTGAAAGAATGGCAAAAATGCCTGTTCTTACACCTTCATATTCCTCATAAGCTCTTAAGATATCATAAAACACCTTATTTGCATTTTTAGTTTGGAACAAATAATTGACATCATCAAAAGCAACGACCAATGCCTTATTTTCATCAGAAAGCTTTTTCATAATCTTTTCATATACTCTTGAAAGAGGAACTCCAGTTTCTGGAGGTTGATGTCCAAATATCTTTTTATGGATTTGAGAAAAGATTCCAAAATGTGTTGTGTGCAATTGACAATTAATATAACAGCAAACAACCTTATCAGTATTGCGCTCCACCAATTCGAATACCTTTTTAAGTGCTGTTGTTTTCCCTGTAGCACATGACCCCATAATGACTGAATTAGTAGGGCGTCCCCCTTGAATAGCCGGCCTAATGCACATAGCCATTCCTTCCATTTGACTATCCCTAAAATTAAAGTTTTCCGGCATATAATCAGGATTAAATGCATTTATGTTATTGAATAATGTCTCATCACCCATTAAAATATCTTCTATTGCCATATAGTTTATTATATGTTAACTTATATAAAAAAGTTCTTTAATTTTTAAAATATGTAAACAATTAAAAATGAAAACTAGAAAATCATTAAAAAAAATAGAAAAATAAATGAAAATAAATAAAAATAAAAAAAGAAAAAGTGATAGAAATTACTCATCCATTAAATTAATGACTTTTACATCAGTATTCTCTCTAATCCAATTAAGGAGTCTTTCTGCAAAGATTAGCTTTTTGGTTTTTATCTCATCTGCAGGGCCGGTTTCCCCTTCAATATTAGGTCTTGAATATTTGGTGACTATTGTTCCAAAATCCATACCTGCAAGAACCATTTCCTTTACACCTAATGCAAGAGTAAAGTACATAGCCCTATCACCATCAGTAAAGCCCCCAAAGTTGTATAAATGACCTATAGGTGCTGCTTGTGTGGTCCCAAGAATCTTATCAAAACTGGTAGTCCAGTTTTCAATAAGCTCCTCATTATTACCATGAGCATGAATGACAAAATAGGATCCTAAGGAATTTGCAGCCAATAAATCAGCCATTCTTCCATCCAAGTCAGTGGCAACAATATCTGGAACAAGCCCATCTTCCAACATGGCAGTGGTGGCACCATCTGCAGAAACAAGAAGATATTTGTCTAAATCATAATTCTCCTTTACAAAACTAATGTGTTTCTTCAAGGAAGGACCTGCACCGAAAACAATGAACTTATCGGTAAGTCCCTTTTTATCCATGATTTCATCAAAGAACTCCTCAATGGTCAAGTAGCCTTTTTCATCAAGAATCTTATCCAATAAAACTGCAGTTTTCTCATCATCTTCTCTTGGGAATCCAAAGGTATCAAGAATCTCTTTATACCATACTTCCCATTCATCAAAATCCATAACAACTCCTTTAACGAGGTCATTACTAGCCATACTTACACCTTTTTAATAAATTTGAATAAATATTAAAATAATCTAATAAGATTAAAATAAACTAATTATAATCAATTAAAACTTTATCTGGAATATTAGTCCTTAATCAATTAGAACTCCCAATCCTCCAATCCACTGATTTTACCACCATAATCAAGACTTAAAGGGGTTAAACTAGGCCTTCTCTCAACCAATAAACAATACCCATCTGTTCCCTCTTCATACTCTTCAATTAATTGAGGAACATTCATAACTGTATCATTTCCGTCATCGTCCACCCTATCAATAATATTAAATTCCAGCATGCTGTCTGCAAGAGTGGTTATCTTAATCTTATCAGATAATGGCTTAGAAGGAATATTTAAATTAAACAGATCAACACCTTCTGGAAGGCCTTCATCCAAAACCTTTTTAACCACTTTAGCAAGAATCTTTTGAGCAAAGCTATAATCTGTATCCACATACCAATTGCCCTCTTCATCCTGCTTAAAGCAATCATCATCTAAAAAGAGAGAGCATGCAATAGCAGGCACTCCAAGACCAACAGCTTCCACTGCTGCACAAACAGTTCCAGATGTGGTAATCTGAAGTCTGCTGATATTGATTCCAGGATTAATCCCAGTTACAACAAGGTCCGGTTTCTCATCAAAAACATAATTAATACCTACATTAACTGAATCAGCGGGGGTTCCAGATAATCCATAGGCCATACTGCCATCTGCCAATTCATATTTATCCAAATACAAATGTTTCATGATATTGACCTTGCGTCCTACAGCACTATTGTTTTCCTGAGGGGCTACAATAACAGTATTAGCAATGCCCTCAAGTGCCTGTTTGGTGGCTAAAATGCCTGGACCAAGAACACCATCATCATTAGATATTAAAATATTTTTCATGAAAAAACCTCTTTGATATTTTTCTCTTGAATATATTTTATTTTTAATAATACTTATAAATTCTTAAATGATTGTAAAAAAATAATTGTTAAAAAAATAAAAAAATTAAAAAAATAGAATAAAAAATAGAATACAAGTTAAGAATTCTTAAAAAAGTCAAAAACCTTAGCTATCTTATTAATAGAAGGCATTGCAACATTTTTAATAAATTTAATATGATAATTGAATCCAAATAATTCAAATTCTGATTTTACCCTATCCAATTCATTTGGAATGTCAAGTGACTGCGGACATAAGCTTTTGCATCTGCCACAGTGATTGCAAAGCCCAGCATTTGACTGCTTATTGGTTATTCCACCAACAACCATATAATAGTTCATCATAGCATGAGGAATTAAATTAAACATCTTTTTATTGAATAGATACTTTTCATTATAGACATTGAAGCAATCTGGAATGTTTACTCCTTTAGGGCATGGCAGACAATAGCCACAACCAGTGCAATTGATTTTCATCATGGAATTAAAAATGCCTTGCGCCTTATCCAAAATATCCAATTCTTCATCAGACAATGATTCGACTTCAACTCGCTCTGCAATAGCCATATTCTCTTTAATCTCTTCCAATGAGCCCATACCAGAGAGCACACAAGTAATCTCCTTTTGATTAAAGACCCAACTTAAAGCCCAATCAACTGAAGATTTTTCAGAATCAACACTATCAAAGAGATCACTCACTTCCTTAGGCAATTCACCAGCAAGAAGACCCCCTTTTAAAGGTTCCATAACAAATACTGCAATATCATTTTCATATGCATATTCAATTCCACGGATTCCTGCCTGTGCATTGACATCAAGATAATTATATTGAACCAAAACCATATCCCAATTGAAATCATCAATCAGTTCATTGAATTCATTTGGAGATCCATGATAGGAAAATCCAATATTCCTGATTTTACCTTCGGATTTGGCCTTTTCCAAAAATTCATAAAGCCCTAGGTTTTTAAGTCTTAAGATAGTTGACAAATCAACACTATGAACATAATAGTAATCTATTGCATCAGTTTGGAGCTTTCTTAATTGGTGATTTAAGAAAGCATCCATATCCTCTCTTGACCTTACCATCCATGAAGGCAATTTAGTGGACAATTTAACTTTATCCCTGTATTTTACTCTATCCTCATCAGTCAAGCTTAATATTTCACCTAAAAAGGATTCGCTTTCTCCACCATGATAAGCATAAGCAGTGTCAATGTAATTTACACCATTATCAATGGCATATAAAATGTATTCCATTGCCACTTCCCTATCAATGGAATTGTTTTTGGTAGGAAGCCTCATAGCCCCTAAACCAAGTGGAAACAGCTCATCACCATTCTTTTTGACTACTCTTTTAACCATTTAAACCCCTAAAACAATATGAAATTAATAATAAACTTAATTTTTCTTCCTCAACTTCAATACAACCAGTTCACTATCAGTTCCCCATCTAAATGGATAATCCATTCCACCTACACCAGTTGTAACATGCAAATATTTATCTTTTCCACCAATGATTGCCTTAAAAAGACCTCTATTATACCAAATCCTATCTCCTATCCAAACAACCGGATAAAACTGTCCTCCATGAGTATGGCCAGACAATTGGATATCAAAGCCTAAACTTGAAAGTTCCTGCCATCCTTGAGGAACATGGTAAATGACAATATTGGCACCATCTTCCTTAATGGTAGAAATCAAGTCATCAGCACTTGGCATTTCAATGTCTCCAAAACTAAATGTCAAACCAAATATATTCATTCCTTTAAATTCCATAGATTCATTATCCAAAACAATTATGTCTGCATTTCTGCAAGCTTTGATTACATTATCTATTCCAGGATAATAATCATGATTTCCAGGAACAAATACAATAGGCATATCCACATCCTTTAAAGGCAAAAAGTCATCCTCTTCAACAACACAGGACCCGTCTGCCAAATCTCCAGAGATAATTGCAATGTCACAATCATCAGACAATTCAATTAGTTTGTCCCTTAAATCATTGATGATTTTCTTATGTCTGATAGATCCAAAATGAACATCTGAGAAATGAACAATATTGACATCCTCACTAAGCACATCCAAATAAATCTCTTTATCATTAACAACCAATTTATGAGCTTTATAATAGGAATAAACCCCAATGATAAATATAACAATCAAACTAAGTAGAATAAACCACATAGGAACCTTTACAAATGAGGCTATGAAATAAATTATGATTAAATCAAATAGAATAAATAGAGAAGCCCAAATCCATATGCCGCATATCTCATCCAGAGCTCTTGTTAGGCATATCGATTTTTTCTCTTCAAAAAGCATAGGCACTATGTGTAAAAATCCAAATAGGATTGTTAAAATGCCTATGTAAATATCATCTATTCCACCGAATAGCAAAAACAGATATTTCAAGAGAAAAAACTCATATAACATAAGAAATGGAGTCATGAAAATAACTCTTCTTGTCCTAAAGCTCATAGATACACCAAATAAATTATGATAATCAATCAAATTTAGATTAGTTTAAGAGAGTAATAAAGATTTCTATAAATCAAGTTTAGCTATGAAACTATTTGAAAGTCTAAAAACAGCAATCAAAACAAAGATTTCAAATGGATAATTTAAAGCCATAAAGAAAATAAAGTGCCGACAAAATATTTAAAAAGTATAAATAATAAAAATTATTATAAGCTTGAATTTAAATAATTTTAAAAAATATTTAATTTAATCTACAACTTATTAATTTTATAAAAACTAATAAAATTCAATTTATCAAGCTCAATTTTTTATTGGAGGAAACTAAATGAATGAAATTTTATTAATGCTCCCAGGCCCAACAACTGCAGACCCAAGAGTATTGCAAGCTATGGGAAAAGCTGTTGTAAACCACAGAGGAGACGAATTTGGAGAAATTTATACTGAAACTACCCAATTAATGTCTAAAACTTTCCAAACCCAAAATGATTCTTACATCCTTACAGGATCTGGAACTTCAGCAATGGAAGCTGCTGTTTCAAACCTTGTAAACAGAGGAGATAAAATATTGAACATTGTTGGAGGAAAATTCGGAGAAAGATTTGCAGACATTTCCAAAATGCATGGAATCGAATCCGTACCTTTAAACGTTGAATGGGGAACTGCTGTAACTGCTGACCAAGTGCAACAAGCATTGGAAGCAGATGAAGACATTAAAGCAGTGACCATGATCCACAACGAAACCTCCACTGGAGTGGCTGCACCTATTCAAGAAGTAGGTGAAGTAATGAAAAATTACGATGCTTTATTTATCGTAGACACTGTATCCTCTTTAGGTGGAGACTACGTAGATGTGGACAAATTCCATATCGATGCATGTGTAACCGGATCTCAAAAATGTCTCGCTGCACCACCAGGTCTTGCAGCAATCACTTTCAACGATGATGCATGGGCAGCATGTGAAAAAGTGGAAGACAACAATTATTACTTAAATATGCCTAAATACAGAGCAAACGGTAATAAAGACCCTGCACAAACTCCTTACACCCCATCAGTTTCATTAATTTATGCATTAAAGGAAGCTCTTGAAATCGTTCAGGAAGAAGGTCTTGAAAACAGAGTAGCAAGACACCACCAAGCAGCAGCTGCAACTAGAGATGCTGTTAAGGCTTTAGGTCTTGAATTATTCCCTGATGAAAATGTATCCTCTGCAACTGTAACTGCAGTTAAAATGCCAGAAGGTGCAACTGATGCACAAATCAGAGGAACCATGTTAGACAAATATTATGTTCAATTAGCTGGTGGACAAGACCACCTCAAAGGAAACATTTTCAGAATTGGACATATGGGTGTAATCAGCTACAAGGAATTAGCTATCACTTTCACTGCATTAGGTTTAACCTTAAAAGGATTAGGCTTAGTTGAAGATGCAGGCGCAGGTGTAGCAGCTCTTGCTGACCACTACATATAACCAAGCTTCATGGACTTCAGTCCATAGAACCTTGACCAAAACTTTTTCTAAAGGTTGGGAGTGATTACTCTTAACTTTTACTTTTTTTACTTATTTTAAAAAAAAATTAGATAAGAATTTAAATTCTTATATTGATATTTTTATTTTATATAAAAAAAGAGTTATTTTAATTATTTTAAAGTATTTTATCAAGAACTATTTTTTAGGAAGAGGAATATTCTCTTCACAAACGCAAACATCAGCTAAAAATGCATGATTAGAACTAAAAGCTTTTTCAATAGCCAATTCAAGATCTTCTTTGGACTCTACTTTCATGGAATCAATGCCATAAGCTTCAGCTAATTTTACAAAATCAGGGTTGACTAAATCCACTTGATATTTTTCAATATCATAAATAGTCTCTTCCCATTGGCGAATGATTCCTAATTGGGAATTGTCTATAATAAATATAGCTATATTCAAATCATATTCCTTAATGGTAGCCAATTCCTGAATGACCATTTGAATATCCCCATCGCCACAGATAACAACAACCTGATCATTTGGATGGGCAATAGCTACACCGATAGATCCCGCTAAACCATAGCCCATAGGACCAAAACCCCCAGAAAAGAGGAGTTTGCCAAAGCTATCGTTTTTTGAAAGCAGTACTGTCCAAGTTGTGTGAGTGCCGGCATCTGACAAGAAATAACTTCCTTTAAATGCATTTACTATTTTATTAATTGCATAAGGAGGCCTTAATGGAATGTAATTCTCTTCCAATTCATCAATTCCATCAACAATCAATTCTTCATAATGAGAATAGATTTCATCAATCCATTCTGAATAGAATATAAAATCTTCATGCTTGTACTTTTTGGAATCTATTCCATTTAACAATAAATCTAAAAAATCAGACACATCCATATGAAGATTAATGTTACCTTTAAGACAACCCTCATCAATATTCACATGAATGATTTTATCTTGAACATATTCAAAATCACAAGATGCAATTGTTCGTTCAGATAGTTTAGCGCCTAAAACTAAAATGCAATCTGAGTTCTCATATGCATAGTTAGCAAGTGAAGTTCCTCGTAAGCCAACTATTCCAAGGTTCAATTTATCATATTCACTAATGATTCCTTTAGAGTGAAAAGTAGTAGCAATAGGAACCCATGTTTTACTTACAAGAACGTTTAATTTTTCAATAGCTTTACCCCAAACTACTCCATTTCCTACAAGGAGTAATGGTTTTTCTGCACTTTGTAATTTTTTTACAATTAAATCAATGTTGCCATCTATCTTTGGTGATGGTGATTTAGAAAAGTCATCAAAATTAGGGCCAGAATCATCTTTCACAGCTGAGCCGAATGAATCATAAATATTTTCAATATCAAAATCATCAGCAATGTCTTCCAAAAGAATATCTCTAGACAAATTAATATGAATAGGACCTTTTGGCCATTTGTGAAGAATAGCTAAAGCTTCACATAAATCAGAAATAGCTTGCTTGGATGAATCCGGATGATATGATTTGATGGTTATTGGTTTGAAAACATCATTGATTGGGGAATTTTGAAAAATATCCTCATCCTTTTTGGAATAATCATTATCCCCTGTAATTATAAGAAGAGGCACTGAATCCTTAAAGGCAGTAGTTGTCCCCATAACCAGATTCATAGCACCAGGGCCTGCAGTGGAAATGCATAATCCATAATTGCCTGATGAGCGAGCATAAGCGTCTGCAGCGTGAACTACCCCCTGTTCATGCCTTGTTAAGATATGCTCAATTGAAGAATCCTTCAATGCCTTATAGAAAGGAAGTATCTGTTCTCCAGGGTGTCCGAATATATGCTTGACACCATCTTCTTCAAGCAATTTGATTAATGCTTCTGCAGTATTCATATTATCACATTAATGAAAATAAAATTAAAATTAACTAATAAAATTATGCAAATTAAATAAAACAAAAAATTGAATAGTCAAAGGCAAAAATTAAAATGGTTTAATAATAACGAGATGAATTATTAGAAGAGCTATTTGAATACATCTGCTGCAACTCATAATCATCGACTATTATTCTTGCCTCTAAACTATTATAAACCTTATGTAAAATTGTCAAATCCTTTGAAGAAATTAAAATAAAGTTATTTGACATCTTATCTTCAACAAAAACTGTATAGGTTCCTAAATTATTATTTTTATAATAAGTGAGATTTCCATTGGTTCCTTTTTCAGTACCTAAAACTTCCTTCTTAATATTGTCAAACCTTAGAAGTCCTTGTGATGCTGTAATTGGAGATCCATTATTGAAACTTGTAATATTAAGACCATAATCATAATCACAATAGTAATGAATATCTAGATTATCCGTATATTCAGATACTTTATCAGTTACTGGAACTTGAGCAGAGCAGGAATTTGTTAAATTGATTTGATGATAAGTGACATCCCTGCCTGGTTCAAAGATCATATATGAACCTACACATAATAAGCAAAATACAGCAATTATTAGAATAGCCATTTTTTTATCCATATAATACACCTTTTTAAGATATTATTAATTATGTTTTTAACTTTATATATATTATTATGAAAAAAGTTGAAAAATTAGGCAATTCATATAAAAATAATAAAATTTAAAAAAAAATTAAAATAAAAAAATAAAAATAGAAATAAAATACTCACAACTGAAGAAAGAGTTTTAATCAAACTTTTGCGAGCCGAAGGCGAGTAAAAGTTTGGTTATTCATCTAAATTAAAAACAGAATCTGCTCCTTTTCTTTCATAGTCATAATATTTACTTTCCTCT
>JAFRCZ010000231.1 GCA_017404125.1 Methanobrevibacter sp. | reverse complement strand
TCTAAAAAATTAAAAAAAAGTTAAAAAGTTATATAAACTTATTTTCAAATTCAACTAAAACATTTGAAAGAAAATGATCCAATTTATGAATTGCTTTAGAATGGATACCATTTGGAACTTCCCAGTATGCAGAAGCTATTCCCCCTGCAATAGCTGCCATAGTATCGGCATCTCCACCTAAAGAAATGCAGTTTCTGATTGTGTCTTCATAATCTCTAGCTTCCAAGAAGCAAATGATAGACTCTCCAACACATCCTTGACATGAAACATCAAACTTATAGTAAGGTCTTATCTCATCAACTGTTCTATCTAGATTATAGCCATATCTCACTTCAACATGGTCTTTGATTTCTTCTTTAGAAAAACCATTTCTTGCCAAATATACTGCATCGGCAGTAGCTAATGCTCCTTTGACACCCTCTGGATGGTCATGGGTTACAATGGATGATAATTTTGCAAGTTTTTGAACTTCTTCAAGGCTTTCACCAACCCATGCAACAGGAGATACTCTCATAGCAGAACCATTACCCCAACTTCCATAAGGTTTTGGGTTTTCGGTATGCAACCAATTTTTAAACATTCTACCATAACCACCATTAGGATATTTGTTTCCAAAGTATTGCAATTGCCTAACTAATTCTTCTTTTGAATTCCTATCATTCAAAAGCCATTTAGCTACAGCAAGTGTCATGATAGTGTCATCTGTAAATGTTGATCTTTTATGAAAAAGAGGAAATTCCTTAGTTTTTATTGGATGAAACTCATAAACAGATCCAATAATATCTCCAGATATTGCACCTATAATTCCTTTCATGTTTTACCCCCTATATTTTATATAATGATATTATATACTTCGTTATTTATAAAAATAACTAAATAATCTGGATAAATAAAAATCCAAATAAAAAAAAAAAAAGTTTTAAAATTTTATATATCTAGTAAAAAGTAATTTTTATAAGGTTCACAGCGAATATTATTTATTAAGATAAGGTGAAAAGATGAAGACAATTGTAATAAATGCAGACCCTAAAATTAAGCAAGAGGTAGGAAAACTATTGAAATCTGCAGGAAAAGGTGCTGAATCTGTTGGAAGCGAAGTCGAATACTTCGATTTATACAAAATGGACATTAAAGGTTGCATGCTTTGTTCAATCTGTAAAAAGAAAAACAAGGAAAGATTCAAATGTTACTGGAGAGATGATTTGTCACCAATAATAGAAAAAATATTAAATGCAGACACACTTTTAATAGGATCTCAGATATTCTTTAATGAACCGACAAGCCATTATAGGGCTTTAGTTGAAAGACTTATCTATTGTATTGTTTCATATGATAGAAACTATTATTATAAAGGAAATGTCAATGTAGGCATATTTTATAGCGTAATCTCTCCAAAGGAACATTTTGAAAAGTCTGTTCGCCCTTATCTTAAATCAACAGAAGATTTATTTAAAATGCTAAATGGAGAAGTAAAAGTTTATGCTTCTTATAAAGGATTAAGAAGTCAGCGAGAAACTGATGAGCAAATTAAAGAAAAAATGCATGAATTTGATATGGATTTAGAAAAAGCATTTGAAATAGGTGCTGAATTAAATAAAAATAGATAAAAAAATAAAAAAAAGCATTGCATGAAAAGTATTGCACTTTTCATGAAATAAAAAATAAAAAAATTTAAAATAATTTTAAAGCAATTATCTAACTACTTCAACGATTATGCCAAGTTTTTCAGATTGTAAGATATCAACCTTTTTACCGCTTGCACCGACAATTTCCTTTTTCATTTTTAAGAAATCTTCAGTGATTACACCATCAGCAATAGCTATTTCACCTTTTTCTTCCAATTGTTTAGCTATCTCCTCAGGATCGGTTGATTTGATGAATCCAATTACTTGACCCGCATTCTTCTTGAATGTTGGGCCAATTTTACTCATGTCTGGCTCAATCTCAATGACTTTCTCATGCACTTCAGGCTTACCAGTTAAGATTTGGAAATCTTCTATTTTTAAAGTGCCTTTAATGTCATCACTGTAATATTCAAATACATCTTTCAAGTCTTGAGTTTTCTCATTCACATAAACGTTTACATTAGCCACATTTGCATTCAATGGGATTTTAGAAGCAGATTTGAATCTTCTAACCTCACCAATCAATTCAATAGCCAAATCACCATCTTTTTCTGTTTCTGTTGAATCTAAGTTTGCATCGATTTCCGGCCAAAGCTCATTGTGAATGCTGCCTTCATGGCCAAAGTATTGGTAAACCTCTTCAGCAAAGAATGGTGCAATTGGAGCAAGCAATTTCAAAGTATCCTCTATAACTGTTCTAAGAGTGTATTTAGCTGCAATTCTAGATTCTTCGCTAATATCATCATTGTATAATCTGTATTTTACTGCTTCAATGTACTCATCACAGAAATCGTGCCATACAAATTGCTCAATAGTATTTACTGCAATGCTGTAATTGTAATCATAAAATGCCTGATCTACAATTTTATTGACTTTATTGAGCTTAGCAAAAATCCAAGTATCCATTGGATTCAAGTTTGCTTTGATAGCTTCAATGTCTCCGCTTAAAGCTTCTTCAGACTCTTCATCAAAGATGTGCATGCTGATAAATCTAAATGCATTCCAGAATTTTCTAATGAATTTGTAGCCATGCTTGATGTTTTTCCAATCAAATGCTACATCAGAACCAGGTACACTGTTTGCAGCCCATAATCTTAAAGGATCTGCACCATATTCAGCAACGACCTCTTCAGGACCTGTTACATTTCCACGGGATTTACTCATTTTGTAACCGTCTTCACCAAATACCATACCATTGATTACAATATCATCAAACGGTTTTTGGCCAGTTAAAGCTAAACATCTGAGTGTTGTGTAAAATGCCCAAGTCCTAATGATATCGTGTCCTTGCGGACGAATGCTTGATGGGAAAATATCCTCCCAGCCAGGATTTGGCCAGTCAGCAACAGACAATGGAGAAATGGAACTGTCCATCCAAGTATCCAATACGTCTTCTTCTGGGATAAATTCGTTGCATCCACATTCACAAGGTTCAAGTGGCTTGTCAATTGTAGGGTCTATTGGCAATTGTTCCTCTTTTGGCAAGATTACTTTACCACAGTCTTTACAATACCATACAGGAATAGGGGTTGCAAATAATCTTTGTCTGGAAATACACCAATCCCATTCCATGGAATCCGCCCAGTTTAATAAACGGCTTTCCATATGTTCTGGAACCCAACGCATTTCATTTGAAGCCTTTTTACTTTCATCAATCAATTTGGTAACTGCTACAAACCATTGTTTTTTAACTAAAATTTCAATAGGGGTTTTACATCTCCAGCATTGGCCTACATTCTAGTCAACTTCTTCCTGCTTGGTCAAGTAACCTTCTGCTTTTAGGTCTTCTATGGTTTGTTTTTTAGCATCTTGAAGTTCCATGCCTTCGTATCTGCCTGCAGCTTCAGTCAAGATTCCTTGTTCAGAAATGGCTTCAATAACATCCAAGTCATATTTGTTTACCCAAGCAACGTCAGTCTTATCCCCAAAAGTACAAATCATTACTGCACCGGTACCATATTCCATATCTACCTCTTCATCAGCAATAATCTTAACTTTCTGACCGGATAACGGAACTTCCACATATTTTCCCAAAAGTGAGTTGTACCTTTCATCATCAGGGTGAACCACAACTGCTACACAAGCGGACATAAGTTCAGGACGAGTGGTAGCAATCAATACACCAGGAACGCTTGCATCAGCGGTCTCTGGGAAATCTGCATATCTCACATAGGAATTTCCTTCAATATTTGCAAGCACATCATCAGGCACATCTGCAGGCGGGAAATTTACATAATTCAAGAATGTAGTGTTGTCAGCGTATTCCACTTCTGCAAATGCAATAGCGGTTTCACATCTAGGACACCAGTTTACAGGGTGAATGCCTTGATAAATCAATCCTTGATCATACATTTTCAAAAAGGATAATTGGGTTCTTTTCCTGTACTGTGGAGTCATTGTAATGTATTCTCTGCTCCAATCCTGTGAGAACCCGACAGAACGCATTTGCCCTCTCATCACTTCAATATTGTGTGAAGTGAGTTCAGTACACATATCTCTGAACTCTGCCCTTGTAACATCATTCTTTTTAATGTTATGGGTTTCCTCTACCTTTACTTCAGTAGGAAGACCATGACAGTCCCAACCTTGTGGGAACAATACATCCATACCTTTTTCTCTTCTGTATCTTGCATTGAAGTCCATATAAGCCCAGTTTA
>JAFRCZ010000230.1 GCA_017404125.1 Methanobrevibacter sp. | reverse complement strand
TCTTTTTCTTTTAAATAATGTTTAACTAGACCACCATCAGACAATATATTTATCATGAATTCTTCAAAAGCTTGGAATTCAACTTCAATATTTTTAGTTTCATTTACAATGATTCCCTTTTCTAAATCAACAGACACAATATCCCCGTCATCTGCCTCAATGTCTGCAACTACAACTGGAAGACCAATATTGATTGCATTCCTATAGAAGATGCGTGCAAATGATTTAGCAATGATAGCTTCAACACCTGCCGCCTTAATAGCTACCGGTGCCTGTTCCCTTGAAGAGCCACAGCCAAAGTTTTCACCAGCAAGAATTATGTCTCCTTGCTCAACATTTTTTGTAAAGTCTGCTCTCTCTCCTTCAAGAACATGCTCTGCCAAGTCCTTTGGATTGAAGGTTCTCAAATATCTTCCAGGAATAATGACATCAGTGTCGATGTTATCTCCAAAATTCCAAACTTTTCCCTTAATTTCAGCCATAGTATTCACTACATAGATAAAATTTTTAATAAAATTATAATAAAAATCTAAAAAAGAAAAAAATAGTTAAAAGATAAATCCTAACTATTTTCTTATCAAAACCTTAAAATTTATTTTTCAATTACATAACCATGGTTTTGAGCTTTGGTTACTCTTACACGGTTTTCTCCTACTATTTCACCTGCTGCCTTAACAATGTCCTTATTGTTATCATCAAAGACAGTGTATAAAGTAGGACCGAATGAACTGATACCGGTACCATAAGCTCCTGCAGCATCAAGTGCTTCCATAGTAGGCAAGTAATGTGCATCTAAACTGTGTTCAAGTTTATTGAAACCGACTTTTTGAAGCTCTTTAATTGCCCAACCAAAGTTAACGATATCTTTCTCAATCAATGCAGGAAGCAAATTCATTAAAATCAAGTGTGAAACCTGTTCCACTTCAGTTTTTGGAATAGGGCAGTATGTTTGGAAAACATTGACTTCCGCTTGATCATGCATGGTTTCTTCCACTTCAGGCATTGCAAGCAAAATATTCCAATCTTCAGGGAACTCATATCTTGCAATCAATGTAGCAGGTTTTGCTTTAGATGCAGAAGATGGCAAGAATCCAGGTTTTTCCTCTAAACTGTGACCACCATCTACAATGAAACCACCTAAATCATGTGCAAAAGTACCAATACCAGAGGTTCCTCCTCTTCCAACCATAGTACTTAATTCTCTGCTTGTGAATTTAAGTCCTGCAGTTTCGGTCATTAAATGAGCAGTACAAACTGAGATTTGAGTTCCAGAACCTAATCCGGAGTGTGGACGGTAAGCTTCTAAAACTTTAAAATGGAATCCGGACTCAATACCACAAATTTCAGCAATTTTTTCTGCAGCTTTTGGAATTTTTTCCATACATTCTTCTTTAGAATCTTCTCTAATTCCTTCAGCAAATTCTAATGTATAACCTTTTTCATTGGTTTCTTCACTTTCCAATACAAATTGTGGATCGCTAAGTGCGAGACCTATACCACCATCAATTCTCTTATAAGATCCATTTAAGTCAATAAGAGACATGTGTAATCTTGAAGGTG
>JAFRCZ010000229.1 GCA_017404125.1 Methanobrevibacter sp. | reverse complement strand
TTTGATTAAGATTATTTGGTGATTATTTGATTACAACTGTTGTAGGTAGTTTTGGGATTGATTTGAAGGAACCAAAAACCTTTGGTGAAAAGATTAAGTCTGCTATTGGATTATATGACCCTTACAAAATAGCTATTGAAGATGCAGTCAAATTGCAATTGGACTGTGGAATAGACATTATCGGAGACGGTCAGCCAAGGGGAGATATGGTAGGTTCATTCGTCAAGCACATTCCAGGATTTTCCTATGAAATGAATTCATCAGTCATTGTGTCTAAAATCAGAGCTCCTCAAGTGGACATAATGATTAAGGATTTGAAATATGCCCAAAAGGTTCTTGCAAATGAAATCAAGGCAAGAAACATGTCCAAAGAGGAAGCTAGTAGAAAAGGTGTAAAGCTAATGCTTACAGGCCCTTCAACCATTGTTCACTCTTCAAGAATAGAGTATTTCTATAAAGAGAGAAATCCTGCTATCATTGATTGCGCTCATGCATTAAGGCGTGAGGTTGAATCCGCTGAGAAAGCTGGGGCAAAATATGTTCAGATCGATGATCCATTCTTATCCACTGGCATGGTTGACTTGAAGGTCGCTAAAGAGTCTATTGCCATACTTACCGATGGCATTGAAATGCCTATGGCTATGCATGTTTGTGGTAATCTTGATGGATGCTTTAAGGAGATTGCCAAGTTCCCTATTGATATTCTTGACTGTGAATTTGCAGGAAACAATGTGAATATCGGTGTTTTGGAAGAGAATGCAGATTTGTTGGCCGGCAAAAAGTTAGGATTTGGCTGTATTGACTCTGCTCTCAATGCTGTTGATGATAAGGAAGAGGTAAAGGCTTTAATTGAAAGGGGAATTGCAGCATTCGGCAAGGAAAACATGCTTTTAGACCCTGATTGTGGACTTAGGAAAGTGGATATTCCAATAGCTATGGAAAAATTAAAAATCATGGTTGAATTGGCTAAAGAGTTTAATTAATTCTTTTTAAATAAAAGTAAGTAAATAAAAGTAAATAAAAAACAGTGGTCACTATGGAAATAATTTATTTAGCTTTTCAGGTAATTGTCTCTTTATTGATTTTTGGAATAATTTTCCTAATAGCTTATGCTTTAAAGGACAGAATCACCCATAAGGTAAATTTCTTTTTAAATCCTCACGATTATCTGCCTGAAGAGGAAATAAAAACATTAAAGCAGTTTTATTATCTAATCTTAATTCTGATTCTGTTTGTATCAATCGTAAACTTCTTTTTTGATAATGATATAATAATGCATAACAGTCCTGAGTTCTATGTGTTTAATTCAGTGATGGATATAATATTTTCATTATATATTGGAGTAAATATTTATGACGGCTCTAAAAAAAGCAAAATATTAACTGTATTCTTAATCCCTCTTGCATCAATCGCATTTTTACTCTTTGGTGAATCCATTATTGAATATTGGGATTTTATACGTATTCCCGCATTATTATACGTTATGAAATTGTGCTATGACAAATTCAGGACATTCACTTCAACACATAATCTGGGAAAATCAATATTGCTGCTCTTTTCAGTAATATTCCTCAGTTTTATTCTAACTCTATTTGTAGAGGATAAAGATCCGGTAAATGCTTTGGTTATGGTGTCCAATGCATTTACAAGCAATGGGTATGCTGTTTTAGGTGAAAGTACCATAGGAAAAATCAACAGTATTTTTCTGGTATGGAGCGGTTATATCATATCTGGAGCAGCTACAGCCACTTTAACTGCTGCAATTCTAATCAGGCACTTCAGCCGTAGATTAAATGGGTTTGATAAAAAATTTGAGGATCTTGAAAATCTGATAAAAGAGTTGAAGGATGATTCTTAAACTGGAATAAATTTATAAAATTTTAAATAGTTAGTTAATTAAAATTATTATTATAATATTTTATTCATTATCAATAAATAAATTAATTTAAATCAATTTATTTGAAAATAATTCATTTTAAATCGATTTAATTATTTTTATTTGAATAAACTAATTATGAATATAAAAAAGTATTTTAATTGAGGTTAAAATATGGTTAGTGTTAACTTAGAAGCTAAAAAAACTGTAGATGTAATGATTGAAAAAGCTGACGACCTTAACATTGCTGTTTCTACCTTAGGAAACGGTGCAACCGTTATCGACTGTGGTGTAAATGTCGAAGGTAGTTTCAAAGCAGGTGAATTATATACTAAAGTATGTCTTGGAGGATTAGCTGACGTAGGCATTTCCATTCCTGGAGACTTATCTGAAAAATTCGCATTGCCTTCTGTAAAGATAAAAACTGACTTCCCAGCTATTTCCACTTTAGGTGCACAAAAAGCAGGCTGGTCTGTTTCTGTAGGCGATTTCTTTGCATTAGGTTCCGGTCCTGCAAGAGCATTATCCTTAAAGCCAGCTGAAACCTATGAGGAAATCGATTACAAAGATGAAGCTGACATTGCAATCTTGACTTTAGAAGCTGATGTATTGCCTGGTGAAGATGTAGCAGCATACATTGCAGATGAATGTGGTGTAGATGTAGCAAACGTATTCTTGCTTGTAGCTCCTACCGCATCCTTAGTTGGATCCATCCAAATTGCAGGAAGAGTTGTTGAAAACGGTACCTACAAAATGTTGGAATTCTTAAAATTCGATGTTAAGAAAGTTGTTCACGCAGCAGGTATTGCTCCAATCGCTCCTATCGACCCAGATGGATTAAAAGCTATGGGCAAAACCAACGATGCAGTTTTATTCGGTGGAAGAACTTACTACTACGTTAAATCTGAAGAAGGAGATGACATTGCAGCAGTTGCAGCACAATTACCATCTTCCGCAGCTGATGGATACGGAAAACCATTCTTCGATGTATTCAAAGATGCAGGATTCGATTTCTACCAAATCGACAAAGGAATGTTTGCACCAGCTGAAGTTGTTATCAACGATTTAACGACTGGTAAAGTATACAAAGAAGGATTTGTACACGCTGAATTGCTTAAAAAATCCTTTGGTATTGAATAAATTTGATTAATAGTAGCTATTTTTAGCTATTTATTAATTTTTTCTTTTTTTATTTTTATTTCATTTAACTTACTTTTAATTTTATTTTCATCCTATTTTTTCTTCATTTTCACTATTTTCTTAGATTTTTTTAAGTATTACTATTCTACCTATTTATGCTTATTTTGTAATACTAACCATTATTACTTTTTAAAATGGATTGTTATTAAT
>JAFRCZ010000228.1 GCA_017404125.1 Methanobrevibacter sp. | reverse complement strand
TTCATAGAGCTCTTCAAGCTCTTTTGCATTGTTTAAGTCATATTTCAGCAATTCATCAGTTTTTTCCTTAAACATATCCTGTAAAAATATTTGTCTATCGGTCATTTGAACCAATTTCCAAACATTGTCAATTGCTATTTTTTCATTAGATGCTTTCAATCTTCCACTCATATCCTCTTCACGGGTGGCTTTAGCCTCTTTAATGAGATCTCCAACTTCTCCCATTATTTCCTTATAACTCACTTCAGTATCTAGAATCACACGCATATTCTGTCCTTTAGGCTTGATTTTCCTTTCCTTGAAATCTTCCCCATAGACTTCGCTGAAGTATGCATCTATATCCTTTGGAACGCATAGGCTTATTCCATCAAATTCAAGTCTTCCAATTTCCTTTAGGGTATTGGCTTCAATTCCTCTATTGATGAAAGCGACTCTTGAATAATTTTGGATATCTTCCCATTTATCAATGAATGTGTTGCTTTTTAGCTTGTTATAGTAGCGTTTTGATCCGCCAGTGAGCTCATAAGCTCCATTAATGGCCTTAAGGCCACCTTTTACAAACCAGAATTTCCTGTTTTCAATGGTCTTATTCATGAATTCACGAACTTTTTTCTCCTTTGACAATCTTGGAGTGTATCCTATAATTCTTTTCCCGTCGAGAGCTACGGTTTTACGAATAGGATAGATACGAATATTGATTCCATGGTGCTTGTTCTTATTTCTGGCAATCATATGGAATTCTGCTGTATTCTCGTTTCCATATGTTACATATAATGGAAGATAATTTGGATTGTTGAATATTCCTTCAATGTAACGGTCTTTCCTGTTTTCCTTTTCCACAATCTCACAAAAGCGATCGATATCCCCTTGTGTCATAGCGAGGCTTACAAGTCTATTGTCTTTTTTAATGGTATGGTTAAGGTAAGCGTTTAAGGCACTAATTCCTGCAAATATGTACTTCAAATTGTTCTGTGAGCAAATTTCATCGACTTCTTGAAGCAATTCCAATTGAATTTCCTGTTTTGTTTTCATTATTTAACCCCTTTAATCAGTCTTCTCCACCTAATTCTTTAATTAACTCACGTTCAATGTCCATACGGCTATATCCGCATTCATCCTCTACCTTTTGCCAAATCAAACCGTTTCTGGTATTGTCAACGGATTTCTTATATAATTCAATTGCCTTATCATCTTCACCAAGTTCTGACTTTGCCTTTGCTTGAGTAGCCATTATCTCTCCATCAAATGGATATAAGCTTAATGCCTCATCACATAGATTGTCAATTGATTTGTAATCTTCAGCAGTTTCTGCATTCCTTTCCATAAGCCAGATTTTTGCCCTATAGATGTCAATCAAATCAGGATATTCCTCTTCATATTTGGCAATCAATGATTGAACCAATTCATCATCCTTCTTGTCATATCTGGCTATTGACAATTCTCTTGCAATATCGCAGATTTCTTCAATCTTAGCGAATTCCTCTCCAAGAGGATTATCTTCTGCTTTTCTAACGCTTAGGAACTTGTTGACATTGTAGTATTGGCCCTGTTCAATCAAGCTGAACAATGCTGTTGCAAGATTCTTGTCTGAAATAGGAACCTTGATGTTGTATCTTCTGACATCTGCAATGGATTGCAGTTTGATGTATTCCTTGAATTCATCATTCAAAGCGTTATAATCTTT
>JAFRCZ010000227.1 GCA_017404125.1 Methanobrevibacter sp. | reverse complement strand
TCATTTTCTTCTAAATTTCCATATAATGAACGTGCAAAAACACTAGGATCACTTGTAATGTTTACAACAAAAATTCCTGTTTCCTTAATGTTTTCTAAGGTTTTGCTTCCTTCAAATATGCGAGCTAAAACTGCATAATCATCCACACATTTCAATCCTATTGGGGCTGCATCCATCTCTCCGTCCTTGTTCATTGTAGTGTATATGGTTTCGTATTTTCCTCCAGACTTTATTCCAATGCTTTCCAAACTAAATGACATTTTTATTTCTCCTCTAAATTTTATCGGATATCTTTTTTTTTTTTATTTATGATTAGTTTATAAATTTTTATTTTTATATTTAATCATTCGAAATTTTTCAAAAGATTATTTGAAAAGGTTTTAAATATAGGTAAATTTAATATTATATTATGAATAAATATCTTAATAATAAATATTTTAAAAAAATTAAAATAGCATATTATTCTAATGTAAATAATCTTTAAAAAATTAAATCGTGGTATAATGATAAGTGTAAAAAACCTTTCAAAATCATATAAATTAGATAATGGGGAAGAAGTGGAAGCCCTAAAAAACATTAATCTTGAAGTTAAGGAAGGAGAGATTGTAGGAATATTGGGGACAAGCGGTTCCGGTAAGACATCCCTTCTTAGAATTCTCCGTGGTGTAGAGAAATTTGATGAAGGAGAATTTACAATAGGAAGATATACAATCAAGCCTGATTCCTCTCAGTTTTATTATAATCAAATTAAGAAAGAAACAGCTATACACCTTCAAAGATCCTTTGGTATTTGGCCTGAATCTGTAATGGATAATGTCCTTAGGAAATTATATGCTGCCAAATACGGTGATGAAGGGGATGTTCCTTTAGAGGAAGCTCTTGACCAGTTTGAAAGTGAAGCTATTGACATAATTAAACTTGTGGACCTATATGAAAAGAAAGACCATCTTGCTTCAGTATTAAGTGGTGGTGAAAAGCAAAGGCTTATCATGGCTCGTCAAATTGCCAAAAAGCCTAAGGTCATGCTCCTTGACGAACCTGCTACAATGGCTTGTCCAAAAACCAAGCAGGAAATTTTGGATGCTATTAAAAAGGCAAATGAAGAGCTTGGAATTACAGTTGTATTCGTTTCCCACTTGCCTGAAATCCATAAGTTCCTTGCAGATAGGGTAATCCTTCTTGATGATGGTGAAATCGTCAAGGAAGGTGCTCCTGATGAAATTATCGAGGAGTTCCTAAGCGACATCGATGAGCCTGTAGATATCGACATTGAATCCACCGATGAAACCGTCATTAAAGCACATGATATTGACAAAAGGTTCTATTTGCTTAAAGGTAAAAACGTTTTGCACATGAAGGACGTTAACTTGGATGTAAATAGGGAAAATGTTCTATCTTTAGTAGGTCCAAGTGGCGCAGGTAAGACAATTCTTCTTAGAATGCTCGGAGGACTTGACTTGCCAGATAGTGGTGAAGTCACATTCAAGCTAGTTAAAGCGGATGGAGGCAAAGAGGAAATAGTTTGGGTAAACATTGAAAAGGCAAGCCTTGATAGAATGGAAGTCAGAAGAAACTTAGGCTTCATGCATCAGGAATTTGCATTGATGTATTATGCAACCATTCAAAATCAATTGGCTGTAAAGTTAGGTCATAAGAGATGGGATATGGTTGAAGAGGCTAAGGAAAGGGCTAGAGAACAAGGACTTCCAGATATCTTGCTTGATGCATTGTATCAATTGACAGACCTTCCGGAAAGGGAAGCTAAGGCACGTCTTGAACAGATTGGTCTTGACCCAAGTATTTTAGATGAACTATTCCCTAAATTCCCAGAAACATTAATTAAGGAAGAAGTCAAGGACCTCTTTGAGGCATTGGACCTTCCATTGGACATCTTGCCTAGAAAGTCCTATGAATTGTCTGGAGGTCAAAAGGTAAGGGCTATGCTTGCTCTTGTTCTTGTATCAAAACCTGATATATTGCTCTTGGACGAACCGTTTGGTGACTTGGATCCAAAGACCCTTAGAACAGTTTCCAATTCACTTAAGAGAATCTGCAAAGAGTTCGGAACTACAATTGTAATGGTTTCACACAATACAGATTTCATTAAGGAATTGAGCAATAGGGCAGTATTCATTGACCAAGGACTTCTTAAGGATGATACAGAAGATGTTGAAAGATTGGTTGATGACTTTATTGGATTCTGTCATGCTGATTACTTGATGTAATCAGTATTTTATTTTTTTAAATAAATTAAAAATTAAAATTATATTTTTGAAAAAATGGTAATTTTTTATTAAATTATAATTTTCAATTCATTTAATGATGATAATATGTTTAAGAATATTTTAGTGGCTAGTGATGGTTCCAAATGTGGAGATAAGGCAGTTGATTTGGCTATTGACTTAGCTAGCAAATATGGTGCTAGAATTGCTGCTTTATATGTTATGGATTTTTCACTGAATTTTTCCTATGATGATTTGGATGATGCTGGCGGAGCAGTATTGGATGGCATTACAGCAAAAGGAAAGGAAAAAGGAGTTGTTGTTGTAGAGCATATCATCACCGCAGATCCAATAAAGGACATGGAAACCATGATTAGAAAGATCAATCCGGACATTGCTGTTTTTGGTGCATATGGCAAATCTATGGACAAAGAAGAAAACATAGATTATTCTAGGATTGGAAGTGTGGCAGAAAATGCACTAAAGGTTTCTAAAGTTCCTATTATTTTAGTTAAATAATTATTTTTAATTTACTATTTTTTCTATTTTTTCAATTTTAAGTCTTTTTATAGCTTATTTTTATTTTTTACAATTATTTAATCTATTAATTGATTACTTATTACTTTTAACTCTTAATTTGAATAAGTTGTAATAAAATAAAACAATTTATATATTATTAAGAGTAAAATATTATTAATTATTATTTAAGCAAATTAAATAATATTTTATTTATTGGAGGTAAAATCATGGCTGAATACAAATGTACTATTTGTGGATATGTATATGACACCGAAAAAGGTGAATCAAGAAGAGATGTCGCTCCAGGTACTGCTTGGGAAGACGTACCTGATGATTTCAGATGTCCTTTATGCGGTGCAGTCAAAAATATGTTTAAAGCATTATAAAACTTTAAACTTTAAGATTTATAGTATTTGAAGATTAATTAAACTATTTAAGGTGAAAAAATGGCAATGGTATGTGACATTTGCGGATACACCTATGATCCTGCAGCAGGTGACCCTGATAACGGCATTGAAGCAGGAACCGATTGGGAAGAATTACCAGAAGATTGGGTTTGCCCAATGTGCGGTGCAGAAAAAGAAGATTTCGTAGACGAATAAATATTTGAGGTCTTATTATGGTAAATGAAAAAATGGAAGCAGCATTAAATGCTCAATTAAACGCAGAAGTATATTCTGGATACTTATACTTATCTATGGCAGCTTACTTTGAAGACATCGACTTAGCAGGATTTGCTAACTGGATGAGAGTACAGGCTGCAGAAGAATTAGATCATGGAATGAAATTCTATGATTATATCATCAGAAGAGGAGCAAGCGTAACCCTTACTGCTATTGAAGCTCCACAAACTGAATGGGAATCTCCACTTGCTGCATTTGAACATGTTTTATCTCATGAACAAATGGTAACTGGATTAATCAAC
>JAFRCZ010000226.1 GCA_017404125.1 Methanobrevibacter sp. | reverse complement strand
TCTTCGGCAGAAGAGCAGGATTTGCAGCGGCATTTGCATGTGACATGACTGTAATGCAATACAATTTCACTGCTGTTGACGCTGAAAAGGATAGGATTGAAGGACTCATTAAGGAAGGTTCAATCGATCCAATAGAAATGATAAAAGAGATTCAGCAATTGATGTGGGAGAAGGTTTCCATTGTAAGAAATGAGCAAAACCTAAAGTCAGCACTTGAAAGACTTCTTGAAATGAAAGAAGAGCTAAAAGATCTCAATGTTGATGACAGGACCCAATTCAATGAATCATTACTAACTGCTCTTGAAGTAGTCAATATGGTTGAAATCTGTATCCTAATCGTAAAGTCTGCTATACTTAGAAGGGAAAGCAGATGGGCTCACTTCAGAGAGGATTTCCCAGAGACAAATGATGACATCTGGAAAAAGAGCATTGTCATGGGACCAAGTAAAATCAGATTTGCTAAAAGATAATTATTTTGATTTAATTATGTGGAGTTTACCTCCACTTTTTTTATAAAAATAAGTTTAGTTTGTAATTATACAAACAATGTGAAATCAATCGTAAAACTTTTCAATATTTAAAACTGTCTTAAATAGAGCTTTTTTTAAAACCTTTATTTCCTCTTCATCTAAACCTTCTAATGCTGTATCTTCCCAATAGTCAATGTATTTTAAGATTTTATCAGTTCTTTTTATGCCTTTATCAGTTAATTTAACTAATTTTCTACGCCTATTGGAGGGATCTTCTATTCTTTCTATAAGGCCAGCCAATTCAAAGCGTCTTAGAAGCTTTGCTGTATATCCATCACTTACCTTAAATAAATTCACCAATTCCTTTTGGGTCCCTTCATTTGAAAACCTTACTCTAAGCAAAAAGGGAAGCTCAACCAAACTGATGTCATCATCTTTAAAATCCTTTTCAATGTAATTCTTGAAGCTTCCCACTAGCTCTTCCACAAAATGATAAATTCTGATATTTTCTGCATTCTCTTCATTAAACTGACTAGGCAATGTTATATATAAACTTCCTGATTTTTTTAAACTTTTTTAAACTTAAACTAATTAATTATATGTTTTTAACATATATAAATATTTTCTTTAAATAACTGTTTCCTTAGGAAAGATTTATATATTAAATTGCTTATAAACTTATATAACAAATATTTTTAAAAAATTTGACTAATAATAAAAATAAATAAACTAAAAAGGAGATTATTATGAGCGATGTAATGTTTGGTTTTGGAGCTATGAGATTGGACCTTGAAGATGGGAATGATGAAAGCTCCATTAACTTTAAAGATTTTGCAGAAATGATTGACTACTATATGGATCAAGGGTTTAACTACTTCGATACATCATTTGCATATCATGAAGGACAGTCCGAAATAGGCTTAAGGGAAGGGCTTGTCAAGAGATATCCTCGTGAATCCTTTAAAATAGCTGATAAAATGCCTACCTGGCTATTGCAAAGTGAAGAAGACAATGAAAAATATATGAATATAATGCTTGAAAGATTGGGAGTGGACTACTTTGATGTATTCATAATCCACAACATCAATCCGGCATTCTATCAAATAGCTCTAAACTGCAAGACCTTCGAGTTCATCAAAAAGATGAAAGATGAGGGAAAAGCTAAAAAGATAGGATTCAGCTATCATGACAGAGCGGATTTGCTTGAAGAGATCCTTGAAAAATACGGAGACATGATTGATGTTGTCCAATTGCAATTGAACTACCTTGACTGGGAAAGCAATTTGACAGAATCAAGGAAAAACTATGAAGTCTGTGAAAAGTACGGCAAGGAAGTCGTTGTAATGGAACCTATCAAGGGAGGAACATTGTTCAACCTTCCAGAGGATATAAGGGAAAAGTTCGAATCCGAAGGCATGAGCCTTGTTGAAGCGGCATTAAGATTTGCAGGAAGTCCAAAAAACGTTAGTGTTGTCTTAAGCGGAATGTGAAACATTGAACAGATGAAGGAACACTGTGAAGTGTTCAAGCCTTTCAAGCCATTGAGCGAAGAGGAACAGGACTTCATATTAAATATGGCTGATGAGATCAAAGAGCTTATAGCAATCCCATGCAGCTATTGCGGATACTGCCTAAAGGAATGTCCTGTTGGAATTCCTATACCAGATTTCTTTGAATTGTACAACAGTGAAAAGATGTATTCATTGCCGTCCCTTGCGGCAATCTATGGAACCACTGCAACTGCAAATGCTCCTGCATCTGCATGTACAGAATGTGAATCCTGCATGGAAATATGCACCCAAAAGCTGGACATTCCAACATTATTGAAGGATGTTGTAAACACATTTGAAAATTTTTAAATAAACAATAAAATTTCTATAGAAATAGACTTTATAAAAACTGATAATAAATCAATTGAAAAGAAAAACAAATTATAAAAAAGGTGATAATATGGCAACTTTAGTAACTTATTTCTCAGCAAGCGGAGTAACCAAAAGAGTGGCTGAAAAAGTGGCAGATGCACTTGATGCAGACATTTTTGAAATCGCTCCAGAAACCCCATACACTGCAGCTGACTTGAACTATATGGATAAGGACAGCAGATCTACAATTGAAATGAATGACAAGTCATTCAGGCCTCCAATCAAGGAAACAATTGATGTAAGCGATTATGACACTATCCTTATTGGATTTCCAGTATGGTGGTACACTGCTCCAACTATAATAAACACTTTCATCGAAAGCATTGACATATCCGGCAAGACTGCAAT
>JAFRCZ010000225.1 GCA_017404125.1 Methanobrevibacter sp. | reverse complement strand
TAAAAGACCTTGCTTATGTCAAGATCTCCCTTTTTATCGAATTTGTAATTCTTAAAATCAATAGTGTATGAAAAGTCATCATTATAAATGCAGGAAATGTCCTTATTATCCTGAGGACCTGTTATGTCGAATTCACTTTCAAGAAGATCTTTTATTGTAGAGTCATTCCTAGATGAGATTGCTCTTAAAAAACAGTATAAGAGATTGCTTGTGGTGGACTTTCCCGTACAGTTCTTGCCTCCAATGACATTTATTCTTCCTATATCCATATCAGCTTCATTGATTGAACCTACATTATTGATTTTGAATTTAAAACTAGACATATTATTCCTCAGATGATTTTTAATAATAGTATGTTTTTAAAAAATTTAAATTTATCTTTCAAAACCATCATAATTTTCTAACTTAATTATAATCTAATATTAAAATTAATACCATATTTTAACTAAAATCAAAAATTAACCATATATAACTATTTATAACCAAAATAAAGAGCATATAAACCTTTAAATAGTAAAATAAACAATATAAGAAAATATGGCAAAGTGGTTTTAGCAATGAATTTAGATTAAAAATAGTAAGAGAAATCTATACTGAAATAGTTTAAAAAGAGTTAAAACAAAGATGCTTGCTTAGGAGGTGATTGTATGAGGGAAGTAATTGATATTAGCCTCGCAGTTTATTATTTTGTACTATCGTTTTATTTAGTAAACAAAATGATTAGCGAGAAAAGGAAGTAGGTTTTTTAACCTACTTTCCTAATATCAGTTATATTATTCCCAATATATAAGATTAACTAAAAAAATTAGATAAAAAAGAAAAAGAGCTTATTCAAATTAGATATAGTAAATTATCTATTAAAATAATCTTTTTCTTTTTTTAATTTTTAATCCCACATTTCAAAAACCTTTATATATGACCAATACAAAAAATTTGTAACTCAATTTTTAACGGTGATATTTATGTCAAGCAAGCTTGACCAACTAATAGCATCCTACCACTCACCGGATTGTGATTTTAATGTAGACAAATCCATAGAGCTGTGTAAGGAAATACTGAAGATTAACCCTAATCTAATAGAATTCCAGGAAAACCTGGCTTGTGAATATTACAGAAAAAGGGAATATGAAAAATCAATCGAACTTTTTAATGAATGCATAGAAAAAGGGGGAAACAATGACGATTCATATCTTATGATCGCTCTCTCATATGTAAAACTAAATCAAAAAGATAAGGCTTTGAACACACTAAAAAAGACCAAAGATAAGGAAAACTATTTTTTTAATCATTTACGAGTTTACGAAGCCCTTGAGGAATATGAAAGGGCAATCGAATATGGAGACAGATTGCTTGAATTGGATAGTGAAAACACATTTGCCCTAATTCTTATGTCTAATATGTATGATGAGATGGATGACAGCGAGAGATCAATGTTCTATTTGAATGAGCTTGCAAATATAAGGCCACAGGTGAAATCAAGAGTTCTCGATAAGCTATACTCCCTTGAAAGATATGATGAGCTGATTGAGACCTTTGAAGAGCTTAAGGAAAAGGGAATATTTGAAAGGGATTTTGAATCCCCCCACTTCAATTTCATCATAGGTCTTTCATACTATGAATTGGACAGGCCCTATGACTCATTAAAATATCTCATCAATTCAGACAGGCTCTATTCGACAGTTGACAAAAAGATGCTCATTGCCAAAAACTACATGGAAATGTTAAAGTTCGACCTCGCCCATCGCTATCTCAAGGAAGCTTTGGAAATGGATGAGCTTGATGAAACATGCCTTTTTTTAATGACTGAAACAAGCTACTATCTTGGAAATTACATAGAAGCAATCGAATATGCAAACAAGCTATTAAAGAACTATCAATATGGTAAAGCCTTCCATGTATTGGGAGCAATCTATTTTGACATGGGAGACAAAGATAATGCATTTGAATCCATAAAGGTAGGAAGCCATGAAATGCTTCATGAATGTGATTATAATGGAGAGTCATATGAAGATTCCTATGAGGAATACATTTTGGAAATTGCTGAAAGGCTATCTAAAGCAGGCTATGAAAAAAGGGCTGAAAATATCTATAATAATATTCTATCAGAATATCCTGACTTTACCTATATTTATCTGGAACGTGCTAAACATTATAAAAGAATTGGAAAAAAAGAGCTGTCTAACAAGGACTTTGAAAAATACAATAAGCTTATGATGGAAGAAAGAAGAAAATGGAAGGAATTTTTAAAGGAAATAGGTGCTGATGATGAAGATGAAGAAAAATAAAAAATTTTAAATATTATTCATCTTTATCTTTAAGTCAAATTTAGCAAATTTAGTCTCTTTCAGGAACTTGCCCATATCCTTATCCAATTTTCTGGCAAGGTTTTCAACAAGCTCTTCAAACTGATCGAAATCTTCCTTGTTCAATGAATCAAGCCCGTGAGCCAATATTGAATTGTTTCTCTTGAATGTTATATTGTTGATGCTGTGTCTGTTTTCAGCAAAATACTTGCCCAAATCATCACCTAATTCATCTAAAAGCTCATAATCCTTAATCAATCCTATTTTTATCTTGCCTTCATCCCTTGTTTTTTCAAGTGCATCAATAAACTCAAGGCTTACATTTTTCTCTCTAAGCACATCAACATCTACATCAGAACTGTTGAGACTATAAGAGCTGAGGCGGATTTGTGCAATCAATTCAAAGGCCCTGTATAATCGGGCAATCGCATCATCATACTTATACTCATCAGCCCTTCTTATTGAATTATTGATCAGGCTTGCAAGGATATAGCAGTTCTTTAGGTTCTCGTGTGGAGACCTTACAATAGCGCCAAGAGCCTTAAGGTTTATCTTTACATCATCCTTGATTTCAGCAATCTCAAACACATTCATGTTCACCTTTGTCAAGTAATCATAAGCCACATCGAAGTCCATGTTGTCCCATGCATAATATGCCTTTACAAGGTTCAAGAGGTCTTCCCTTGCAATGCTGTCATCAACGATATTCTCCAGTATTTCACTTGCAGTGTAGAATCTGTTGGCATTGAAATAGTTTCTGACTCTCATTATTGAAAACTTGTCATAGACCTTATAGAGGTTTTGATATTTTATGACTTCTGTTCCCTCTGATACGAATCCTTTCTTTCTCTCTCCAATGACACTGATAAGATCCTTTGAATAGAACATTCCACAGCATGCCATAGCAGCGGACATTGTCTTGGTACCGGAGGTATAGTCCATTATTATCTCATGCTTTTCATCAGAAACTATGCTTAATTGCCATACCTTGAATTCGAAGGTTTCAAAGCAATCATTGAAATCATCTATATCCTCCAGGATTGCAATCTCATAGTCTTCCCCTTCAATGAATTCGTCATCATCAGCCTCAAAGAGCTCCTTGACATAGTCTATTGTGGTCTTTGATTTTTCTGAAGCGAAGAATACAATATAGTTTGGAGAGATCTTATCTATTGAAGTGTATAGTCCTGTAGCCAATCTTTTATATCCTTCTATGTCTGAGTCTGGATTAATTCCTGTAC
>JAFRCZ010000224.1 GCA_017404125.1 Methanobrevibacter sp. | reverse complement strand
TAATAATCAAAATACTAAAAAAGAATGGAATGATGGAATTATTGATAGTATCTATCTTCAAACAATATTTCATCCAATTGATATTTTTCCCATTCCCTTTTGTTTAAGACAATCTCCAATTCCTTAGGAGTTATAACCGGTTTCTTATACATTTGGGAATCATCAATAGCTATTCTTGGACATGCAGTTACAACAAACCCTTCAAGTTCCATATATGGAAGCAATACATCAGGATTTACATGATCCATAAGCAGAATATAAGCTTCCATTCCCTCATCTTCAAGAAGCTTTTTAAGTTCCTTAGCCAATTTCATCCTATATTGGCCTTCCTTTGAAGAGACAATGATTCCCCATTTTGTGACTTCTCTTGCCTTAACGATTCTTGCAAACCTAATCCTTAGGATTCTGTCAGCATATCCGCTCATTTCACGGATGTCCCCGCTATAAGGATCAATAGCTAATACAGGAGCTTTTGTAAAGAGATATATTCCCAAAGGATGGAAATTGCCGCTGCCTAAAAACAAGTAAACTTCAGCACCTAAATTCTTTATGGAAGCAAAATTGCAGCCTAAAACCTGGCCTTTTCTTGTGCTTCTTGAAGAGCCTATAACAACTTCCTTTCCATTGTCCTCCAAGAAGTCTACAATCTCATCAAGCAAATGCAAATGCTGTGCAGTTGTTGCAATAGCTATTTTTGAATATCCTTGCAATTGCTCTAAAGCATCCTCCAAATAATCCTTAACCTTAACATTAGCCTTGGCTTCTATAAACATTGTAGGAATACCATATTTAAGGGGCAATGGGGTATGTCCATAATGAACAATAAAATCTACAATCCCTTTCATTTTTCTATCGGAAACATCACAAGCTCCAAAGCAAGGATCTGCAGATACAATTACAGTAGCGTCTGTTTGCTTTTCAATTTCCCTTGCAATAGCTATAGCCTGCATCTTGAGTCCTTCTGGAAACTGCAATCCCACATTCCTAACATTTAAAGAGTTAATCTTCTTTATAACCCTTTTAAGCTCCATATCATATAATGCCATTTTATCAACTAATAATGAAAAATAAATTAAAAAAATAAAGATTAAATCCTAAAGACTTAATCTAAAAATAGATTTCAGAGAAATAAAAAAATAAAAAATGAATTGAATTTAATCAAATCTCACCAAATTCAATCAAATTTAAGCAATTATATCAATGAATCAGCTACAACCTTTCCATCAACAACATCTAATTTTACAAGAGTCTTGATGTCTTCACCGGTAGCTTCTTCAACAATGCCTTTACCTTCACCTTTTTCTACAACCACTACAGTGTCCACTAAGTTTACACCAATAGCTTTCAATTCATTGATTACAGCAGTAAGAGTTCCTCCAGTACTTACTACATCATCCACTAAAAGGATATTGTCTCCTTCATTCAAGTCATTGATGTATAATTTGGAAGTTGCATAGCCAGTGGATTTAACGATTTCATGTTCCCCAGGCAAACCGTATTGTCTTTTACGAATGACGACAAATGGGATTCCGGTTTCTAATGATAATGCAGTTGCAATGTGAATACCCATTGCTTCAACCCCTACAATCTTATCGATTTTAGATAAATCCAATATTTCATCTAAAACTTGTGCAATTTCTTTCAATACATTTGGTTCCATTGCAGGTATTCCATCACTGATACCGTGAACGAAATAGTCATAATCTCCTTTTTTAACAACTGGTGCCTCTCTTAATGATTCTACTAATTTTTCAAGCATTTTTTAACCCTCATACCACTATAATTTTTAATCTTTTTTATTAAACATAAAGTCAATTAAATTTTTATATGACAAAAATTAAAAAATTAATAATCAAATTTATGTACCTATATCAATAATTTTATAATAAAAGATAAATAAACTTTTATATAATATTAATTTATACATTAAAGTTAATAAGATAAACTATTTATTTGTTTGAGAAAATGGAACAAATGAAAAATATTTTAAAAAAACATTTAAAAAAAATAATTGAAAAACATAAGAAACATAAATTAAACTAAAGAAATTATTTTAATCAATTCTCTAAAAATATCGGAGAGATATTATGTCAATGTTAGGAAGTTTAGGAGAAAACCTTACAAACACCATGAAAAAATTGGCTGGAATGAGTGTTATTGACAAAAAGGTTGTTAAGGAAGTAGTAAAGGATATTCAAAGAGCTTTAATTCAATCAGATGTAAATATTCAACTTGTATTAAAATTATCCAAAACAATCGAAGACCGTGCACTTAATGAAGAGCCTCCAAAAGGAATTACCCCAAGAGAGCATGTAATTACAATCATCTATGAAGAAATGGTCAATCTGCTTGGAAGTGAAGCTAAAGAGCTTGAAATCAATAAAAAACCATTTAAAATAATGTTCTTAGGATTGCAAGGTAGCGGTAAAACCACTACAATCGGTAAATTATGCAAATACTTGCAAAGAAAAGGTTTCTCTCCAGCAGTTGTATGTACCGACACATGGAGGCCTGCAGCATATGAACAGCTAAAGCAATTGACTGAAGATATGCAAATCCAGCTTTATGGAGACCCTGAAAATAAGGATGCGTTGGACCTTGCTGAAAAAGGTTTAAAGCACTTTAAAAATCAAAAAGTCATAATTTTCGATACTGCAGGTAGGCATAAAAACGAAGCTGACTTGATTGAAGAAATGCACAAATTGGATAAGATCATTGAACCTGATGAAGCCATTCTCGTTATTGATGGTACTATCGGACAGCAAGCAGGAGAGCAAGCTAAAGCATTCTCACAAGCAACCGACATCGGTTCCATCATCATTTCAAAATTAGACGGTACAGCTAAAGGGGGAGGCGCACTCTCTGCAGTAGCTGAAACTGGTGCTCCAATCAAATTCATTGGTACTGGTGAGAGAATAGATGAATTCGAAGCATTTGACCCTGAAAGATTCATTTCAAGATTATTAGGTATGGGAGATATTAGAAGCCTTATCGAAAAGGCTGAAGAAGTAATCGATGAAGACATTGCAACTAAAACCATGAACAATATGCTCAGCGGAAAATTCACCCTAATGGATATGCAAAACCAGTTTGAAATGATGAACAGCATGGGGCCTATGCAACAGGTCATGAATATGATTCCTGGTTTAGGAGGCAAGATACCTAAAGAGGCAAGCCAAATGACTGAAGATAAAATAAATGAATTCAAAGTCATAATGTCTTCAATGACCGAGGAAGAAATGCTCAACCCAAAAATCATAAAGCAATCCCGTATACAAAGAATCGCAAGAGGTTCCGGTGTAGATGAGAATAGCGTGAAGGAATTATTGAGATACTATAACAATACCAAAAAGGCAATGAAAGGTATTGGACGTAGAGGAATGGGCGGAGGAGCCATGAATAGAATCATGGGCCAATTCATGAAATAGAAACACCACACCAAACTAAACTACTTTAATTTTTTATATTTATTTTTTTAAAGAGAGATTTTAATGAATCAAGAAATATTAAGCAAGGCAGAAGAATTGATAAATTCTACAGATGGCAGAATATGCAATCACTGTTTAGGCCGTAAGTTTTCAGACTGTGTAGAAGGAAACGGCAATGAGGATAGGGGAGCTAAAATAAGAGAATCCCTTGATATGGAAGCTTATGATGGTGAGTGCGAAATATGCCATAATATCTTCGATTATATTGAAAAAGATGTTCTTGATTTGGTAAATGAAAAGATAAATCTCCTCAACGTTGAATTTGATACCTTTGTTGTAGGCTGCAAATTGCCAAAGGAAATTGTTGAAAGGGATCAGGAAATCAGCGATGAATTTAACTTTGATGTTGAGATAATCAAAAAGGAAGTAAACAGAGAAATCGGCAAACTGCTTGAAGCAAACTTAGAGCAAAATGTTGATTTTGATGGTGAAGATGTCCTTGTGATGGTTGACTTTAGAAGAATCCTAAAAGAAGATGACGAAAATCCGGTTAAAGTAAGACTTCAAATCAACCCTATCTTTATTGAAGGAAGATACAGGAAACTTGTAAGAGGAATTCCACAAACCAAATGGCCATGCACCAAATGCAAAGGAAAAGGATGTGAAGAGTGCAACTTTACAGGAAAGCAATATCCTGAATCTGTAGAGGAACTTTTATCTGAAACTGTCTTAAAGCACACAAATGGATACGAAGCTAAATTCCACGGCGCCGGAAGGGAAGACATTGACGTTAGAATGCTAGGAACAGGAAGGCCATTTGTGCTTGAGATAAAGGAGCCTAAGATAAGAAAAATAGACCTTGATAAAATAGCTGAAGAGGTTGCTGAAGTAGCTAAAGGAAAAACAGAATACTTAAACCTTAAGTTTACAGAAAGAAAAAGAAAAGCGGAAATTAAAGTATCCTCACCAGACACTTATAAAGTCTATAGGGCATTGGTCAAATGTGAAGATGACATCAAGGAGGAAGACCTTGACAAGCTTCAAACTCTCCATATGATTCAGCAAAGAACTCCAATAAGAGTTTCACACAGAAGAGCAGATAAGATTAGAGAAAAGGAAGTCAAAAGCATTGAAGCGAAGTTCATTGACTCAAAGACTTTTGAAATGATCATTAAAACAGAAGGTGGATTGTACATTAAGGAACTTATCTCAAGCGATGAAGGAAGGTCCAATCCAAGCGTTAGTGAAGTTCTAGGCACACAGGCTATCTGTGCAGAGTTAGATGTTATTGAAGTTGGAATCAAATAGATGAAATTATTTAATGCAACCTCAATAAAACAACTATTTTTTTAAAATGTTTTAAAATATTATAAAAATCATAACATTTATTAATATCTAAAGTTATATATTATAATATTATCAAAAATAGAAGATTGGATTATTGCTGAAATCCAGTCATTAAAATTTTGATATTTT
>JAFRCZ010000223.1 GCA_017404125.1 Methanobrevibacter sp. | reverse complement strand
CATCATCTTCCCAATCGTCAGAATCATCATCATCTTCCCAATCGTCAGAATCATCATCAATCATTAGATTGTCTGAACCATCATCATTACCAACAGATATATCATCTAAAGCTTCGTTAGCACTAACTGCTCCCAAGGCTACAATGAAAATCAGTAGTAATGATATTATAATACTTAAATTCTTTCTCATCATAGTTTCACTTTACATTAATTTTCTATGTAAAATATATATTACACATCATATATAAAGTTTACTTAATTAAGTTGGAAAAAATAGTTTTAAATGCTTTAAAAATGATTTAAGGCAAAAAACATTAAAAAACATAACAGAAAAAAAATAAAAAAACATCATATAGAAAACAAGATAAAATCAATTAAAAAATAAAAAATATCCCCAAAAAATAGGGAAAAATCAGAAAAAAAAATAAAAAAGAGAAGAATTAATTCATTAAATTTTGAATCTCTTCTCTAACAATTTTATTTACTAAACTGCCATCTGCTTTTCCTTTAAGCTTTTTCATGCTCATACCCATTAAAGGACCCATAGCACCCATCTGACGTTCCTTAATCATAGATTCATTTTGAGCAACTATTTCATGAATAATATCCCTCACAGCATCTTCACTTAAAAGAGTTAAATTAGCTTCCTCAGCAATATCTGCTACATCAGCATCTGGTTTTTTGCTGACTTCTACCATCAAGTCTTTTATTGCATCTTTAGATATTTTGCCTTCTTCAAGAAGTGAGAATACTTCAACCAATTTATCTTCATCAAAAATGGAAACATCAATTCCTTCTCTTCTTAAATCCCTTAAATCAGACACAAGTACAGAAGCAACAGTGGTTGGATCTACATTTACCTTAGTTAATAATGATTCAAAAGTGTCTCCAAGCAATCTTCTAACTATTTGATTTGCTAAATCTTCACTTAATTTGTATTCTTTTTTAAGTCTTTCCTTCTTCTCATCTGGAAGCTCTGGAAGGTTATTTTTAATAGGTTCAACCATATCATCAGTAATCTGGAACAATGGAATATCGGTTTCAAGATACATTCTGTTTGCAGTTGGAAGTGGCCTCATATATTCAGTATTTCCATCATCCAAAGCTTTTCTGGTTTCTTCTACAACACCATCAAATGCCATTTCTGCCCTTCTGATTACCTCATTCAATGCATTTACAGCAATGTCTTCATCATGAGCTACAATAATTATTGCATCTTCTGGATTGATTTTCATGAACTCTTTCATAGCTTCAACTTCTTCAGCACCTATACCATAAGCAGGCAATTCATCAGTATGGAAAAGACCGGAAACTCCCATCTTTTTAGCATAGCTTGACAATTCAGTACCAAATCTTCTTCCAGGTTGTATTTCACGACCAATAAGGCCATCAAATCCTCTTAATATAATACCTTTAATGCAGTTTGCTGATGACAATATTTTAGAGGATGTGTCCTTAAACACTTCGTCAAGGTCATAAATGGTATCTTCAACACTTGCATTTCTTTTAATCAATTCATCTTTAATGTCTGCAAGTGCCAATTGCCTTTGAACCTCTCTTTCTACAATTTCAGGCATTAAATCAAGATCCTGTACACCTTTGATTTCTACTCTTGCACCTCTTGTAATACTGATGTTTACATCCTGACGGATTGTACCAATACCTCTTTTTACATTAGTGCTTCTTAAAACCTGACCAATCATATAAGCAACTTCTTTTATTTGCTCTGGGTGGTGCATGGAAGGGTCTGTAGTAATTTCTGCAAGAGGAATACCTAATCTGTCAAGACGGAACTCTGTAAATCCATCATCAGAATCAATTCTTCTAGCTGCGTCTTCCTCCAATCCTAAAGATTCAATAGCTACTCTACCATATGGAGTATCTAAGTAACCGTCAGTTGCCGCAAGACCGGTTCTTTGGAAACCACCTGTGTTACTTCCATCAATTACCTGTTTTCTCATTGTATGGAATTCATCCACCATTTTCATGTTTAAAAGTGAAGCGATTGTAATACAAATGTCCAATGCTTCCCTGTTTAATGCATGTGGAGGCTCATCATCCATTTCAACAAGGCATGTGTGATTATTGAATGACTCGTATTTGAAGGTCATATGCCTTAAAGACTCTTGTAAAGCAGCTCTGTCTATTTGACCTAATTCACTTTGTGTTGGCCTTAAGTTTCTAATGATTCCATCATCAAAATCATCATCAGTAAGTTCAGTTGAACATGGACAGAACAATTTATGTTTGGTATTCAATTGCTGGTGGATTTCAAGACCCATCATAAGTCCAAGCTCTTCCCAGTTTCTCTCAATTTTAGGAGTTTTAGACTTTTTATCTCCTTTGCTTCCTTTTTTAGATTTATTTTTAGCCATCTTTTATCCTCCTAATTCAAGAAATATTTAAGTGAAGAACTTTCATTCAATTCTCCAGCAACATTGGTTTGAATGATATCTTTAACTTCTTTCAAGTCTTCAGTTTGTCCTAAAGCCCATGCCAATTTTACATAAGCGGTTTCAGGAGTCATGTCTACACCAGAGATTACACCTGCATCAAGCAATAATCTTCCTGTACTGTAAACATTCATATTGATTGTACCATATAGGCATTGGGAAGTCATGACAACAACAACTCCTTCATCATGAGCTCTTTGCAATGTATCAACCATATAATCAGGAACATGTCCAAGCCCTGTTCCTTCAATAAGCAATCCT
>JAFRCZ010000222.1 GCA_017404125.1 Methanobrevibacter sp. | reverse complement strand
TTACATTTAGGGTCGAAAGAATCGGAGTTGGTTAACATGTTAGCTGCACATTCGGTAAAGTGCATAGGAATGTTTACAATACCTTTCTTAATGTCGTCAGTTACACGAGCAGGAATTTCAATTTCTCCTCTTCTAGAGTATGCTTTTACTATTTCATTGTTAAGAATTCCTCTTTCTGCTGCATCTTCAGTGTTGATTTCGATGAATCCAGTAGGTACTTCCTTATCTAAGGTTTCACATCTTCTGGTCATAGCAGCGTGATAGTGGAACAAGATACGGGTAGTAGTTAAGAGTAATGGATATTTATCATCAACAACTTCGACAGGACCTCTGTGTTCTAATGCTTGGAATACTCCTAAACCGTCTGGGTGAGCGAATTTATCTTTGTGCATTAAAGGTTCACAAGGATCTTCTGGGTCGAGACATGGCCAGTGTACACCTTCAGGTTTGAGTAATCTTTCGTGAGTAATTCCGTAGTAGGATGGAGCAAGTTCTCTGATTTCTTCCCAGATTTCTGCTGCATTTTCGTAGTGGAATAATTCTCTTGGTCTGCCCATTCTTACAGCAATTTCTTCCATTATCTTCCAGTCAAGCATAGCGCCTTTAGGTGGTTCTTGAGCTTTACGTAACCATTGAACTCTTCTTTCACCGGAAGTGAAGGTACCTTCTTGTTCACCCCAACCTGCTGCAGGTAATACTACATCTGCTTCAGCAGCGGTATCGGTCATGAACAATTCTTGAACGATTAACATTTCTAAGTTTGCGATTGCTTCTTTGGTGTGTTTAATATCTGCATCGGAGAGTACAGGGTCTTCCCCGTGGATGTATAATACTTTTAAGTCACCAGAGTGAGCAGCGTTCATCATTTCGACTAAGGTTAAACCAGGAGTGGTTGGCAAGTCGATTTGGTAAGCTTCTGAGAATTTTTTGGTAATTTCAGGGTTTGCAACTTTTTGGTAACCTACATAGTCAGAAGGCAATGCACCCATATCACAAGCACCTTGTACGTTGTTTTGTCCTCTTAATGGGTTTACTCCTCCACCGATTTTACCTAAGTTACCGGTTAACATTGCTAAGTTAGCAGTGGACATTACGTTATCTGCACCGTGAGAGTGTTCGGTAATACCTAAGGAGTATACAATAGCTGCGTTTTCAGCTTTAGCATATTCGATAGCTACACGTTTAATTTGTTCAGGGTCAGCTTCAGTAATATCAGCTACTCTTTCAAGGTCGTATTTCATTGCAACTTCTTTCATTTCTTCGTAACCTTTGGTTCTGTTAGCAATGAACTCATCATCTTGCAAGTTGTTTTCAATGATGATTTTGATCATACCGTTCATTAAAGCTACGTCAGTACCGGTTTTGAATTGCATGTATTCGTGTGCTAATTTTGCAGTAGGAGTGTATCTTGGGTCTGCTACTACTAATTTTGCACCGTTTTTGATAGCTCTGATAATTTTACGACCGAATAATGGGTGTGCTTCCATGTTGTTAGAACCAATACAGAAGATGAAATCAGCTTCTTCAATACTGTCATAACCGTTGGTGGATGCACCTGAACCGAAGGTGGTTGCAAGACCAGCTACAGTAGGACCGTGACAGATACGTGCACAGTGGTCTACATTTTGAGTACCACATCCAGCTCTTGCTAATTTTTGAGTTATGTAAATGTTTTCGTTAGGAGATCTAGCACATGCGTAGAAACCTAATTTGTTAGGGTCAGTGTCAGCATATTTTTTAAGGGTGCTAGCTACTAAGTCTAAAGCTTCATCCCAGGAAGCTTCTCTGAATTCACCATTTTCTTTGATTAACGGAGTAGTTAATCTGTCTGGGTGGTTAATGAATTGCCATCCAAAGTTACCTTTTGGACATACTTTTCCTTCATTAACAGGGTGTCTTTTCCATGGTTCGACACCAATGATTTTTCCATCTTTGACTACAAAGTTAATACCACAACCGGTACCACAGTAAGGACAAATAGATGGTACATATTTTATCTCAACCATTTTATAATCTCCATAATAAAATCAAGGTTTTATTTTTGTTTTGTTCACATATTGGCAAATTCAATTATTGACTAACAAATGAAATTTTTAATAATAATATATTTATTAAAGCTTCTTGGATATTGTGAATTGTGTCGAGTATTGTGAATTGTGTCTATTGTTTAATAATAATTTATTAAATCTTTCTGGATTATTGTGAATTGTGTCGAGTATTGTGAATTGTGTCTATTGTTATAATCCAATAAAAGAATTGACAATAATATCGAAGTACATAAATAATATAATATTATATTATCATGAATATGATATTTAGGACTTGAAAAAAGCCCTAATGTTATTTAGAAACAGATAAGTCTCTAAAAATTTTTTGGAACTTAAAAATTCCTATATAAGCATGATTTTCATTCAAATGAAATTTTTTAAAAAATTTCTAAAAATCTAAATAAATTATGTAAATACTTATTGAATTTGAATTAATAGGTTTCGCTCAAATTTTCAATAAGTAAATACAAATTTAGGGATTTATAAAAATCCTTTGTGTTTGACTAATAGAATATTAGATCCAAACTGATTTTGTACATTTAGTCACGTAAGTATACGAACCAGTATGCACATGCTACAAATACTGCAGCACCAACGATGTTACCTAAGGTTACAGGTATTAAGTTGTTGATGAAGAATTGTGCCCAGGTTACTTCAGCACCTAAGAAGATACCTAATGGGATGAAGAACATGTTTGCGACACTGTGCTCAAATCCAATA
>JAFRCZ010000221.1 GCA_017404125.1 Methanobrevibacter sp. | reverse complement strand
TCAAAAAATTTAAAAAATTAACTTTAAGATTTACAAAAATTAATTATTATATTTACTGGTGAAAATATGAGTAAAATTAAAATAGCTGTAGTAGGAATTGGAAACTGTGCAAGCTCACTTATACAAGGAATTTATTATTATCAAGATAAAAATCCTGAAGATGCAATTGGTCTTATGCACTGGAAAATTGGCGACTGGGACCCAACAGACATTGAAGTTGTAGCTGCTTTTGATATTGATGCAAGAAAAGTAGGAAAAACTGTCGATGAAGCTATTTTTGCAAAACCAAACTGTACCACAATCTTCCAAGCAGATATACCAAAAAGCGATGTAGTCGTTCAAATGGGACCAGTTCTTGATGGTGTAAGCGAACATATGTCTGAATTCGAAGAAGATTACACCTTTGTAGTGGCTGATGAAGAGCCTGTAGATGTTGTTGAAGTCCTTAAGGAAAGCGGTGCAGAAATATTGCTCAGTTATTTGCCAGTAGGTTCTGAAGAAGCTGCAAGATTCTATGCACAATGTGCATTGGATGCAGAAATTGCTTATATTAATTGTATGCCAGTATTTATTGTAAGCGACCCAGAGTGGGATGCAAAGTTCAGAGAAAAAGGACTTCCTGCTGTTGGTGACGATATCAAAGCACAAATCGGTGCAACCATTACCCACAGAACCTTAAGCAATTTATTTAAGGAAAGAGGTGTTAAAATAATTCACACTTACCAAATTAACACTGGTGGAAACACTGACTTCTTAAATATGCTAAACAGAAAACGTTTAGACTCTAAAAAAGAATCTAAAACTGAAGCTGTTCAATCTGTACTTGCAGAAAGAATGGATCCTCACGACATTCACATTGGTCCAAGTGATTATGTGCCATGGCAAAAAGACAACAAAATCTGTTTCTTAAGAATGGAAGGTAAAACCTTTGGTGATGTGCCAATGGAAATCGAACTTAGATTAAGTGTAGAAGATTCCCCTAACTCTGCAGGATGTGTAATTGATGCTATTCGTTGCTGTAAATTAGGACTTGAAAGAGGAATTGGTGGACAATTGACTTCCATTTCATCCTATGTTATGAAACACCCTCCAATCCAATTTACTGATGATGAAGCCGCTGCTAATGTTGAAGCATTCATTAATGGTGAATTAGAACGTTAAGAATTTACTTCTTAACATTTACTTTTTTTTTATTTTATTATACTTTTTTACTAAATTATTTTTTTTCTCACTCTTTTTTAAAATTTAACAATATCCCCCCTTATTTTACTATTTGGAGCTTATTTTCCCTCTAAAAAATACTAAATCTTTTTAATATAATTTTAAATAAAAATAGATAAGTATTATTAGTAGTTATAACAATAAATAATAATATAATGTAAAATAATCTTATGTGATTTGAAAAATGATGAAAAAATCATTTTTTGGTAAATTTTATCATAATTTTAAAAATATTAGTGAGGTGTAAAGATGAAAGTAAAAATAACTGAAACTGCATTCAGAGATGCTCACCAATCCCTTCTAGCAACCAGAATGAGAACAAGAGATATGGAACCTATTATTGGAGAAATGGATAAAATCGGATATCATGCTATAGAAGCATGGGGTGGAGCTACCTTTGATACTTGTATAAGATTTTTAAACGAAGATCCATGGGAAAGATTAAGATTATTAAAGGAAAACTTTACTGAAACACCCTTACAAATGCTCCTAAGAGGTCAAAACTTACTCGGATACAAACATTATGCTGATGATATTGTAACTCATTTTGTAGAAAAATCTTATGAAAATGGTATTGACATCTTTAGAATTTTTGATGCAATGAACGATATTAGAAACATGCAGCAATCAATTAAAGTAGCTAAGGCACAAGGCGCTCATGTTCAAGGAACTATCAGTTACACTATCAGTCCAGTTCATACCATTGATAAGTTTGTGGAATTTGCAAAAGAACTTGAAGCATTGGAATGTGATTCAATAGCTATTAAGGATATGGCAGGTTTAATTACTCCTTCAGTTGTATTTGAATTGGTTTCCAGATTAAAAGAAGAAACTGATTTATTAGTCAACTTACACTCACATTGTACTAGCGGTATGACTCCTATCAGTTACTATGCTGCATGTCAAGCAGGTGTCGATATTTTAGATACTGCTATCTCACCTATTGCTTGGGGTACTTCCCAACCTCCAACTGAAAGTATAGTAGCAGCTTTACAAGGTACAGAATACGATACTGGTCTTGATTTAAAAGCATTAAACCAGATTAAAAAATACTTTGAAGGTCTTAGAAAAGATTATGAGGGATACATTGATCCTATCAGTGAAAGAATTGATACTGATGTCTTGATGTACCAAATCCCTGGAGGAATGCTTTCAAACTTAATTTCACAATTAAAACAGCAAAATGCATTAGATAGATATCAAGATGTATTGGAAGAAATGCCTCGTGTGAGAAAAGATATGGGATACCCTCCACTTGTAACTCCAACCAGCCAGATTGTTGGTATTCAAGCTGTAATGAATGTTATAAATGGAGAAAGATACAAAATTGTCTCTAACGAAGTTAAAGAATACATGAAAGGTAATTATGGACGTGCTCCAGCACCAATCAATGAAGAAATCGCTAAAAAGATAATTGGTGATGGAGAACGTATTACCTGCAGACCTGCAGACTTAATTGAACCAGAATATGAAAAGTTCAAAAAAGAGGGTGAAGAGTTAGGAATTATCAAAAAAGAAGAAGATATCCTCACTCTTGCAATGTTACCTCCAGTTGCTAAACAGTTCCTTAAAGGAGAACTCGAAGAAGAACCATTCCCTGAAGTCCATATTGGAACTTCAAGTGACAATGACCTTAGTGCTATTCCAACCGAATACTCTGTAGAGGTTGATGGAGATATCTTTGATGTTAAAATTTTGCCTACAGGATTCATGAAATTTGGAGGAAATGGAGGCGGCGAACCCGTTGGCCCGATTCCTGGCGCATTAACTGCATCCATGCAAGGTATGGTACTTAAAATCAAAGTAAATACCGGGGATAAAGTCAAAGAAGGTGATGTGGTAGCAGTTCTTGAAGCTATGAAAATGGAAAACGATATCTATGCTAAAGAAGACGGTATTGTAAAAGAAATTTTCGTAGAAGAAGGGGATACTGTTAATGCAGGTGACAACTTAATGTTGATTAAATCTTTAGATGAATAAATGGTAATTAATTACCATTTTATCTTTTATTTTTTTTATTCTGATTTTTTATCTTTTTTCTAAATTCTTTTTTATTTAATCTTTTTACTATTTTTTTGAAAATTTTAATTTATTTAATACTGTTCGTATAATATAAAACTTTTATGAAAATTATTAAAAAAGAAAAATGAAAATCTATCCATTCCCAATACCTAAAAAGAAATATTCATAGGTATTTTCCAAAGTATCCGGAGCCATCCAAGGATAAGTTTTAGCCAAATATTCTTTAATCTCATCAGAACGAGTAATTACATCAGCTTTATTTGCAAATTTCATGGATCTGAAATAATCATTTAAATCATCACTAATCTCTCTAGACTCTTCATACAAATGCTCTAAATGAGCGGGATGGACATGAGGCAATATTTCGCGAAGGATATCAATAGGAATTAAATCAAAATGATTAGCAATTGCAAAATTAAAAATCACATTCAATATAAGGTCTTTAGTATTGAGAACAACCCTTTTCGGAATGGATTCCGCTTGTTCTTTACTGAGCACACCATCCTTTAAAGCCCTATCAACATCTGTTTCAACAACTATCTGAAAAGCTTGATTATACTTTCCTCGTTTAAATTGGATTGCAAATATAAGCATACAGATGACAGAAAGAATAGCAAATGCAAATGAAATTAATGCAAGCAAATCAGATTGCTGGCTAAATTCATTATAGATTAGTATGATGAGAGCCAATATGATAAAAAATCTGGATAATAATGCTAAATCTATGCTTGGAATTTTCATATTTTCACATATAATAATTATTTGGTTTTATTTAAAAATTGTTATTAAAAATTCTTTAATCACTCAAATCATTAAATCATTTTCAAATATGCTTATTTTAAATATTAAATCATATTCTATTCTCTATTGTTTTCTAAAAAATCACGAATCATTGTATTTGCAACATCCCTAACTTCAATTAAAGGAATATCCTGCTCTACAGAGATTCTGCGCAAATCTTCATATTCTGCCCTATGAGAAATTATTTCATCACCGATTAAGCCAATTTTAAAGTTGATTGTATAAATATGATTGCCTACATTAATATCCAAAGGAACAAACTGTCTTTCAGCCACTCCCCTATGGGTATTTTCAGAAATCCTAATGCCTAAAGTGCCTGTTTCCTTAAATAAAATATTGACTAAATGGTCAACCAAATCTGGTTTGGAGATGATCTTGATTAAATGCCCTGGCCTGTTTTTCTTCATGGTAATAGGAACCATAGATACATCTGAAGCCCCTTCAATCAATAACAAGTCAAAGAGGAACCCTAATTCTTCACCAGACATATGGTCAATATTGGTTTCTATTACACATATCTTATGCTTGCCATTTGTATTCTTGGATTTAATAACCCTCAATACATTTGGGAAATCAAAGTCTTTTGAACCGCAGCCATATGCAATTTCCTCTGGAGACATCATAGGTGCAAATTCTGCAAACTCATCACAGAATTCCATATACAAAGCACATCCTGTAGGTGTTGCAAGTTCAGAATTTACTGGTCCGCCAATACATTTAGCTTCCCCTTTAGAGAAATCCTTAAATTCATCAACCATTAAACCTTTAAGGATATCCAAACTTGCAGGAGCTGGGACTGGAATTCTTCCATGAGCAGTTTCAACTACTCCCCCTCCAACAGCAATAGGAAGACCAAGCACTTTGTCCTTATCCATACCCAAATCAAAATAGGCACAGATAGAACCAAAGACATCTGCCACAGCATCTGCAGCACCAACTTCATGAAAATGAACATCTTCAAGAGCCTTGCCATGAACCCTTGACTCTGAAATAGCTATTCTTTTAAATACCCTTTTAGCCATTTCAACCATTTCATCAGTTAAATTTTCAATGTCTGCAAATTTCAAAAGGTCAATTTTTTCAATAAAATCCTGAAAATGAATATGAGAGTTATTTTCATTATCTTCATCAATTGTCTTTACATTACAGAATGTAGCATCAATTCCTGCCTTATTTGCTTTAGTTAAAGATACTTCCACCTCACCAAAGTCAACAGCCACATCTTCCATAAGGTCTTTAACTTTGTCCTCATCTGCTCCCAAATCTACAAGAGCCCCAATAATCATATTCCCAGAAATTCCAGCATTCTGAGGATCAATAATATAAACCATAAAATTACTTCCTTAGTTTAAATTGCAATAATAAAATTTGAATTTATAATTAATTTTTAAATTGATCTTAAATTAAATCTCAAAGTTAATCTTTAAATTAAATCTCTAAATTGATTTTAAATTAAATCTCAAAGTTAATCTTTAAATTAAATCTCTAAATTAATATATATAATTACAATTAAATAATATTTGTTATAAAAATATAATTTGAAAAAGATTAATTAATTAAAAATAAAAATCAATTTAGAAAAGGATTAAGATTTAAAGAGTGAAAGAGGAATCCAATTGTCTAAAAAAACTAAAAACAATAAAAACATCAAAGAAATCGAAAGCATCAAAAGCAAGCTGGTAAACGGTGAATTGATTAAAAATGAAGATGCTTTATACATCAATAATCCTGATTACTTTTTAACATTCAGTGATTTGGAAATAAGCGATGGTATTGATATTATTGAAAATATTATGATAATATCAGACAATTACATCAGCTTCAATAGGGAAAATGATGATGAACCATTGAATGATGTTGAATTGATGGAAATTACTGAAGAATATAAAGAAAAAAATGATATTGATGGAGGATATATCTGCCAAAGCTTTGATAAAATTGATCATATAATCAATACTTATGATGATATAACAGTTATCACTGCAATTTCGAATGATCTTGAAGTTCAGGAATTTTACAATGATTTGAAAGTCGTAAACAGTTGGAAAGGATTCAGCAATGCTAAAGTTGATTTTGGACACATAATCATTTTAAATCATGCATTCAGCCCAAAATTGCTTATACAACTTTATAAAGTAGCCACTAAACAAAAAGCGAAATTCTTTGAATCCCTTCACTTGCCGATTCACATAAACAATATTTTAAATAATAAGGATTTCTTGGTTATTGCATCTAATCTTCCAGAAGAAACTTTAGACCAAGATTACATAATGGATATCGGCCTAGACATTACAAATATGGAATATGAAGATGATGAAATAGATTTGGATGAATTCATTGAAAGAATTGAAGATGCAGTTGTCATAAGCTGTGAAGATGCATTGGAAAAGATTAACTTGAACATTGGAATATTGGATTACCTTGTAAGTGAAGGAATTCTTATCGGAGATTTGATTGAAGCCGGAATGAGTCTTTTGGAAAATATGGAACCAACAGATGAATTGAAAGACAAGTTAGAAAAACAATTGCTTAAATCAATTAGCGATACTAACATTAATGCTCTCTTAATATCAGCCATCAGATTGGAAGAAGACCTTCAAAAAGGAAGAGTCCGTGAGATTAACTTAAATGAAAAACTAATTCACTTTTATCCAGACGAACTTATTGGCGCTGCAATAGCAAATCAAATAGCTGGAACTAAAGCTGTATTGAACTTTAGAAGATATTCAAAAGAAAAACCAGGAATATTATATGGCTTAGGGCCTATTTTATCCAATGCATTTGCTGGACTCATAGCAGGATGCATGACAAAGATTTTGGAAGAATAAAAAACGGATAATGGATTTGAAAATATGAAAGAAGAAAACAATGATGACTATTTTGAAAAACAAAGCCCTTCCACTTTACGTTCAATTGGAGGATTATTGACCTTTTCCACAATACTCCCTTTAAATGTCTACACTACTATTGAGGAAATGGCAAAAATGACTTGGTTTTGGCCAGTTATTAATGGATTTATAGGCTTAATCGCAGCATTTATTGCATTCATATTTACAGGATTCATTCATTTTGATCCATTATTAGTTGCCACAATAGTTTATGGATTCCTATTAATAATTAATGGATACAATCATTTTGACGGACTAATGGACTTTGGAGATGGTGTGATGGTCCATGGAGATCCTGAGAAAAAGTTAAGCATCATGAAAGACCCTATGACTGGTGTTGGTGGAATATCTACTGGATTTATAGTTGGAACAATTACCATTGCAGCATTATCCTCTTTGATAAACTATGCATATGAAATAAAACTAAGTTTTATTCTGTTGATTATAGTTGCAGAGATTTCAGCAAAAATAGGATTGACAACCTGCTGCATATGTTCCAAAGCCTCAAATGAGGGGATTGGAAAATATTTCATAGAAAATATGAATCTCAAAAACTATGTTACTGGATTGATCATATGCTTTATAATTGCAGCAGCACTTAGCATAAAGATTGGATTCCATATAGGCATTTTAGGAATCATTGGGGGAGCATTCGGCGGTGCCTTAACTGCATTGATTGCTAAAAGACACCTTGAAATTGCAAATGGAGATGTTCTTGGAACTTCAACTGAAATAGGAAGACTTTTCTCATTGATTGCAATGCTAATACTGATTTCAATAAGTTTTTAGCCATCTAAATTATGCTAATTAAAAATTAAGAATT
>JAFRCZ010000220.1 GCA_017404125.1 Methanobrevibacter sp. | reverse complement strand
TTTATAGACATGCATGCAGAAAGGGATTATCTTATTAAAAAGGTTTTTCCCGAGCTTGAGGAATGGTGTGAGGAGCATAAGATACACTTATCCAATATTGACTTGAGATGGGGAGTTCCAGAAGAGATCTCCAACAATAACAGCACTATAGAGAAGTGTCTTTTGAATATTGATGTAAGCCGTCCGTTTTTCTTATGTTTCCTTGCTCAAAGGAGAGGATGGATTCCTGATTTTAAAGAGGATATCAGTGAAGATACATTCAAACGCTATGAGGAGATTGCCGATTATTCAGGGTTGTCTGCTACTGAAATGGAAATTGAACATGCATTGCTTTCACCTTTAAAGGACTTTTTGGAAAATGAAGAGTTCCAGTCAACAGAACATTCCCTATTCTTTATAAGAGACAAATCATCATTAAAAGATATCACTGATGCACAAAAGAGAGTTTATACCAATTATGAATTGGTGGACATTGAAAATGAATTCATTCCCGGGGAATATGATGAAAACGGAAATTGCATAAGGGAAGCTAAAATCATTGATGATTTATCCCCAGATACAATTACAGCCATTGAAGACACTGACAATGCTTCCCAAAGAATCATAGATAGAATCATTGCAAGAAAAAGGGAAGAAGATGCAAAATCAGATGATGAAGATAAAGTTCACATTGAAATCACAAAGTATACTGGGGATTGGAACAAAAGCTTGAAAATCCCTGAAATTGAAGCCCTTCCACGGTTTACAAGTGGTGAGTGGATAGGCAGATTAACTAATTTTAAAGAAATCAAGGAAAACTACGAGGATATAAGTCTCATTGAAGAAAGTGCAGATATTGAATCAAAAATTGATAGGCCTCTCAATGAGGTAATCATCGAACAGTTGAAAGAGCATTTGATGATGGAGTTTCCAGAAAACTTCATTTCTGATGAAAGTTTAACTGAATATGAGAAAACCCTTCAGGATGAACTTAATCAACAGGATAACTTTGCCCATCTAAACAGTCAAGGGTATATTGAAAGAAAAGATGATATTGAAAGATTAAAGAGCTATATTGCAGATAATGATGAAAATAGGATTTGTTTGGTCACATCACAAGCAGGTTATGGAAAGACAATGCTTCTTGCAAACTTTGCTACAATGCTTGAGAGCGAGTTTACCAATAAATACGATAAGAATAAGGAAAATCAAAAAACCATTTATAAAAGGTTCTGTGGGGCATCCAATTTAAGTTCAAAGGCATTTTCACTTTGGGAAACAATCATTAAAGAGTCAGAGATAGATAAGGATGCGGATTTCATCATGCCTTCCAATATGGATGAACTTAAAAGATTCATTCCAGATATTTTGGATAGGATATCCGATAAGGGAGAATCTGTAATCATCATTGATGCAGTCAATCAGATGCCAGATGGCTTGGAAATGTTAAAATGGCTCCCTGCACCTAATTCCTCTAATCTAAAGATAATCGTTTCCTGCAAGGAGGATGATGAAGATGAAGATTATGCTAAAAAGCTTGGAATCATAAAGGAAAGAAATGCAACATGTCCTTATTTTGAAGAATCAAGCGAAGATTCTAATAATTACAGCTTTAAGCTAAAGCCTTTGGAAAGTGATGAGGAAAAAACTCAAATCATTCAATCCTATCTTAAAAATTACCTAAAGGAATTGTCCCCAAAGGATATAGAAACCATTTGCAGTTTTGATGCCTCTAAAAACCCACTTTTCCTAAAAGTTCTATTGGCAGAGCTTAGGGTATTCGCTTCATTTGAAAAGTTAAGGGATGAAATACAAGAATTCATCAAAGATGATTTTAGTCAAGAAAATGATCCAGAATCCTCTAAAGGCTCTCCAAAGACTGCGTTCAATCATGTACTTGAGAGATTGGAAAAAGATGAAGATCTTGTTGAAGGACAACCTCTTGTACCTTTGATCTTCTCCCTTTTAGCCAATGCTAGAGTAGGATTGTCAAAGGATGAATTGACAGCTATCATTAAGGATTTCACTGCTTTAGATGAGGAATATATTAGGGATGCCATAAGCCTTAATCTAAGACAAGTCAAACAGTTCATGGCAAGAAAAGAAGGAAGGGATGATTTCTTCTATGAAAGTTTCAAATTGGCTGCACAGGATAGATACAGCGAAAATAATATTCTTAAAAATGACAAATTAAAATCATACTTTACAAAGGACGGCCAATTAATTAACATTAATCGTTTGCTTGCAGATTATTTCCTGAAAGATGCTTTGGGAGATGAGTCATTTGATTCAAGTGCTGTTGATGATTATGATTTCAAAGGGGAAAATATACGCTCATATAATGAACTTCCATATCATCTTAATGAGTCAAGAGGCTTTGAAAGATTGGAAAAGACATTATCCTCCTTTTCATTCATTAGAAATAAAATCTATTTAAGCGATATAAACAATCTCATTGCTGATTATCAATTCAAGGACTTTGAAGATTCCTCGCATCCATTCCTGGAAGGCGAAGAGGACCATCCAATAGTCCTAATTGGAAGGGCATTGGAATTGTCAGCACCTGTTTTATCCGATAATAAAACTGAATTGTCCGGCCAATTATATGGAAGAATGATTGACTTGAAAGATGATGAAATCATAAGTCCCCTTATTGAAAAGATTGAAGAGAACTCTCCATACATGCTTTTAAAGCCAAAATGCAATTCCCTTTACTCTCCAAAAAGTTCAATCATCAAAAGGCCAAAGGTAAATGGTACAAAATCAGCTTCAGCTATTGAAATAACAGATGAAAAACTCATTATTTCTGCAAATGAAGATGGAACATTAAATTTATTTGATTTAGAAAGCAATGATTTGGATATTCTTGAAGAATCAAGTCAGGATTCCAAAATCATCAAAATCATCCCAACTGATGATGGCAAAAATATGTTGATTGCATCAAGTAACGGCCTAATCAATAAATGGGACATTAACAACCGTTCTGTCTTCAAGGATGATGAGAATAAATATCCGAAAATAAGTGCAGAAATTACAGACATTTACCTTTCAGAGGATTACAATAAAATCTATGCATCTTCCCATAGCGGAATATTTGAAATTGACCTTGACACCAAGGAGCTGATAAAAGAGGATATCGAGCCTAAAAACTACAATCAGATTTTGGTTCCAAGAAGAAATGAAGCTATTCTTGTCTGTGATGAAAGGGAAGTTGATGGATGGGATGTATATGAAATGAGAAAGGCATATAACAGACAGCATCAACAGAATCCTGATGGAGAGGATGCCAGCACAAAGATTGATTCATCTGAAGAAATCAGATTTATGGGACTGAACAAGAGATTCCTCACTTTGATTTCTGAAAATGGGCAAATGAAGTTTTGGAACACTCTTAAAAACTCTGGCGGTGGAGAAAGCATTGATGAAGTGCAAGTCTGCAGCCCACATGATAAGTTCGCAAAGGCTATAACATTGGAGGATGAAGACCAAATCATAACCATTTCAGATATGGGGGTATTGAGGGTCTGGGACATTCCAAGGCCAAGACAGCCTAAATTTGAAATAGCTAAGATTAATGGAAGCAATATTCCCCTTGACATTCAAACAGGTATCAAATCACCAACAGCCATTGACTATTTCACAGATGGAAATGATTGGTGGGTTGTTGTAGGAAATGAAAACAATGACATCAGCATAATTGACTTAAATAAAAAAGTGGAATCAAGTGGAGAAGTCAAGCACACAGAATCTGTTCTATCCATTGAGATTGATGGCAATCATATGATTACAGCTTCTGACAATGGTGAGATTTACACTTGGGACTTAGACAGAGAGGAGTGTGTCAATAAATATGCAAATGACTTTAGGATAAACTCCATTTCATATGATGAGAAAAATTCCAAATTGGTCATGGCAGGTGTGAAAACAGAAAAGGACGGCAGAAAAACCTATAAGATTGCTAGCACATACACTCATGACATATGGAATCCTAAGAATATGGGCAGCGATAAATCCATTGATTTGGAGAGTGATGATAGGATTAATTCAAATGAAATCATTGGTATTGCTCAAAACAGTGAAGGAATAGTGTTTATTGAAGAAAATAGCTTGAATATAAATGGAAATTCAATTAATCTAATCAAGAACCCTACAACATTAGCCACAAAGCGGGACTCAAATGATGTTTATGTTGGATTTGAAGATGGCAGCATTATGGCATATCCAAGTCAAAATGCTTTTGATGGCAAAGTAAATGCTTCAGTTAGGAAGATTATAGTCAAATATGATTTATTGATTGCAGGATACGATGATGGTTCTATTGAGATATTTGATTTAAACGGTAAAAATCTAAATAGCTTTAAAGCTCATGAAAAACTTATTACCAATCTTTGTTTAGACAATTCTAGATTGATTAGCCTTAGTGAAGACAATAGTATAAAAATATTCAATATTGATCTTGGAGAATGCATATATACATATTATCTGGATATATTTGCAACTTCCATCAGTGTTAATGAGGATAAGCTGGTAGTTGGAGACACCTTAGGAAATGTAAGGTTCTTTGATTATGAGAATTATTAGAAATGAATTAAAGGAATATATTTGCGGTGATGATATGGGCCTTTTTGATAAGATGAAAAACATTATGAGCTCAAATAATGATTTTACATATTTGAATGAATTAATACATTCTGGACAAAAGGAGATAGTCTTGAATGAAGATATCCGTCTAAATGAAAATGAATTGTCCCGCTTTACCAGAGGCATTGAAATTGATGTGGATAATATAGTCATTGATGGAAATGGCTTCAGTATTGATGCTATAGGCAAAACCCGTATCTTTTATATCACCGGCAATAATGTCATTATTAAAAACATGGATTTTATCAATGGATATGCTGAAGAGGAAGGCGGTGCATTTATTATCAATAGCGGATCATGCGCATTTAAAAACTGTAATTTTAAAAACAATAGTGCTGACGGCAAGGGAGGAGTGGCTTTCTTGACCCTGGCTTCATCAAGCTTTGAAGATTGCCATTTTGAAGACAACAGTGCAAGATATGATGGAGGAACACTCTTGGTTTATGGAGGATCCTGCATTGTAAACAATTGCTTTTTCAATCACAATGAGGCATATGCCGGAGCAGGCATCTTCAATAAAGGCTCTCTGCTCTTGAATAGAACTCAATTTTTCTACAACATTTCAAGATATGCTGGAGGGGCTGTTGTTAATAATGTCAAGTCTGCTAAAATAATTGCTCATAACTGTACATTTATGGATAATTTCTCTGGAAATCAGGGAGGGGCGATTTTCAATGGGCTTGGAGAGGTCTCTTTAAAGGACTGTACTTTACAAAGGAATTCAATTGGAAATCCTGATTTGCCATTTGGAGAGGGGGGCTTCAATCAGATTTTAGGAAATATGGGTCTTGCCAATCCCTCTCAAGGCCCATCTAATGTAGGGGGAGCCATTTATAATAATGCATCGTTGAAAATATTCAATTGTAAATTCTTATATAATCGTGCAGAAAATGGAGGGGCTATACTGAACTTGAATGAAGGGATATGTATTGATTCCAATTCTGAATTTGAAGGAAACAAATCTTCTCAATTAGGTGGGGCTATTTTCAATTTCGGCAATTTCGAATCTAATGATTCCCGTTTTTCTCAAAACTCTTCACTTTCAGCAGGAGCTTTTGCCGCCAATCAGAATTCATTTTCTAAAATAAGCAATGCAATATTTCTGGATAATGAAGCTCCAATAAACAATTTGGGGGATATGGAAATATATGGCTGTGAATTTAGAAACAATCATGGCAGTTCATTGCCTGGAAGTGCCATAACCAATGGCAATAGGATAAAAATTGAAAGGACTCAGTTTCTAGAAAACAACAATGAAGGCAATGGCGGAACCATAGCAAATACAGGGAAAGCGGAATTGGCTGATTTGACATTTAAGGAAAATGTTGCAAATTTTGCATCAGCAATCTATAACTTAGGTTCAGGCTCTCTAAAAATTTCAAAATCTGATTTCCTCTCAAACAATTCAAGAGGGCATTCCGCCATTTTGAATTCTGGAGATATGGATTTAAAAGAGAGCAATTTCTGCAATAATTCTGCAAATCAAGAGGCTTTTGACATCTTCAATGAAAATCAGATGGAAATACATGAATCCAAGTTTGAAAGAGCTGTTAATTTTGAAGCCAGCAGTATTTTAAATACAGGATCTTTAAGCATCTTTCAGTCTGAATTCATGGAGAATAATTCCAAGGCAATCATCTGGAATGAAAAGGAGGCATTCCTTTCTGTTTTAGCTTGTCAATTTAAGGATAATGTTTCATTAAAAACATCCATTTTCAATTGTGGTGAATCATGCACAATTGACAATCCTATCTTTGACAATAATTTTGCAAATGAAGAATCCTGCGACAATATTCATAATGATTCGATTCTTTCTTTGAATAATCCGATATTCAAGAATTCCAAGCATCCTAAAACCATTTTAAACAATGGAACAATGAATATAAGGAAACTGAGTAATGATGAAATTAATGCAAATATTCTTAACAATGGTTCAATCAACAATTTAACATACTCTCCAGATGTTAATTCTGATGAAAATAAGGTTTCTGATGATTTGGGAATTATGGATGATGGAATCTCCAATGAGGGGGATGTTGAAGAGTTTGATAGTTCCAATGATTCTGGTTTTGAATCCTTGGATGATTTGATTCATGAAAATTCCCATTATGGAGAAATCATTTTATCAAAGGATTATAAATTGGCAGGCTATGAAATCGATTTCTATTCTGGGGGAATTGACCTCGATGTAGATAATTTGATTATTGATGGCAAAGGCCATGTCATTGATGGAATAGACAGTTCCCGTATATTCTGTATTAGTGGAGAGAATATCACATTAAAGAACATTGTCTTTAAAAATGGAAATTCCAGAAGTGTTTTTGACAAAAACATCAATGGTGGAGGAGCATTGAGGATAGTTAAAGGCAGTTCAATTAATCTTGAAAACTGTAGTTTTATAGATAATAGTACCAATAATAATGGAGGAGCCATTTACAATAACGGTTCATTGATTTCAACAGGTTCTTCATTTTCCGATAATGTCACTAGCGAGTATGGAGCTGCGATTTTCAACAAGGGAAAAATGGAATTGATTGAGGATGCATTTAATGATTCCAAGTCTAAGTTAGGTGAGGACATATTCAATGAAGGGGAATTGATTATAAATGGCTTAACAATTAATAAGGAAGTTGAAGTCGAATCTGATGCAATAATGAATAATGGAACTGTTATAGACAAATCATCTGATTCCAACTTGATTACCCATATGGGAACTCAACATGTTGAGCCATTCAATGAGAATGATGCCAAATCGATTAAAGATCTCTTCAGTGAAATTTCAAGCTCTGATGTTATAGAACTGGAAAATGATTTCATATTCAATGAAGAATTTGACCATGAGTTTAGGGATGGAATAAAGGTTAATCATGATTTAAGAATTGATGGAAAAGGCCATACCATTGACTTAAAGGGATTATCATCCTTTTTTGAAATCGGACCTTTCAAGATTAGCTTAGAGAATATAACTTTTAAGAATTCCAATTCTTCCAAAAGACCTTTATTTATTAACAATGGGGCATTGACATTTAAATATTGTAGGTTTAATGACAATAGGCAGAGCCTTATTGAAAATGGCAATACTTTAAACATTTCATATTGCTCTTTCTCAAAGAACAGTCTTAAAAATGATGCAATTATACATAATCATGGTTTTTTAGCCATTGACAATTCATTGTTTTTAAACAATTCCTCTCATAAGTCATTGATTTACAATAATGGTGCAGACGCCAAATTGGACTTAAATAATTCATTGATAATGGATAATGACATTGTTTCTCAAAGCCCTATACTAAACAATGGTGGTCAAGCTAAAATTGATCGCAGTGGATTTAGATTCAATTCCTCCAGCAAAGGAGGAGGTGCCATTGTAAATTGCATATTTTCTTCAATGATAGTAGATGGATGTTTCTTTACAGATAACAATGCAGAGTATGGTGGTGCCATTAGCAATTTAGGACAAATGGAATTGTTTGGTTCAATATTTACTAAAAATGCTGTAAAGAATAATTTAGGCGGAGCCATTTCAAATATGGGGGATTTGGCAATTGAAAAGTCTATTTTCTCTTTCAATTTTGCAAAAAATGGGGCCAGTGCCATTAATGCTAGCGGAGGCAGATTGAATATATCAGGTTCATTTTTCCATCAAAATGAGTCTAAAGGCAATGGTGTCATATACATTTTCAAAGATGTTGATTATTATATTGATTCTTGTAGGATAGAAAATAACATTCCTTCAGATGATATCATTAGAATATAAATGCTTAATTTTTTCATTTATGTATTGCTGAATGTGTATTTAATTTTAATTTTTTTATAATTTTTTCAATCTGTGTTATATTATTAAAGAAATAATCAATATTATGATAAATAAAATAAAAGGTATTCAAATTATGATGTCTCTTTTTATTTATATTGATAGTATTTTTCAAACCATTTGTTTCTTGAATAAATAAACCTCTTTATCCGACTTAAATATTTATTGAAATAAAATGAATCATAACGAATTTAAAGAGGTGAAAAAAATGAGTATAGACATATTCTATGATTATAAATTCAAGGGAAAGAGTGAAGATCTTGCTAAATTATTAAGAGATCATTTTAGCTGGGGATATTTCTTTGCCCCATCTTTAGGAATTTCTTATCCTGAAAGCCTATCTTTTGATCTCCAATATGACCCTGAAAGAATCATAGATGAGGGTATAACTGAAATGACTGTTACTATTCTAATTATCAAAAGAATGCATTTTGACATTCAGGACATTGAAGACCTCATTTATGAGGAATTTAGAAATCAATATCC
>JAFRCZ010000219.1 GCA_017404125.1 Methanobrevibacter sp. | reverse complement strand
TAATCCAAAGAATCCTGCTCCAAAGTTGTTGATTAAATAGAATACTGCAAATGCAGAGCATGTTATCGGAATGGAATACCTAAGTCCCTTCTTCAAGTCTCCATACATTATCAAAGCAATTAGAAAACCTGCTAAAATTGAATGAATAATTAGATAAATCTCTGCAGCAAGGGGTGCAACTTCACAGATTGCCCCTCCTTTTCCAAGTTCAATCATGAAGGAGGAATAGACTCCAACCATTCCAAGTGCAAAGGGAGCCGCTATTGTTGAAGCAATGATTAGAAACATTATTGACATCATAACACTTGCCTTACGCTCCCTTTTTAATACCAGCATAGCCCTTAAGTCATCACTTACATCAAGAATGATATCAGACAATGATCCTCCACTTTTATGGGCATTGAGTATTATCTTAAAGCTTCTCTCAAGATCCTTTGAGTTGAGTCTAATTGCCATGCTGTTAAAGGATTCATCAAGTGATTTCCCCATTCTTATCTCTACTACAACCCTCCTTAATTCATCATACAAAGGCCCTTTTCCATGCTCAGACATGTCAACCAAGGCATTTTCCAAGCTTAATCCAACCTTTAGCATAGATGACAATTGTCTTAGGAAGTCTGGAATTGAGTTTTCTATTTCACTTGCCCTTTTTTCTATTTTCAAAAATAGGATTAGAATGAATGAAATTGTTGGAATGAAAATAGCTAAAATTAAAGCAATTGATAGATTAACTGATAAGGCTATTGAAACTATTGAAAATAGAATTATGAATGCAATATAAGCCATTAGAATAATTGCTAAAATCTGGGATGCAAGCGTAAATATTCCTGCCTTAAGCAAGTACTCTTGAAAGGCAATTAAAATAGATTGATGAACTTTATTTTCTATTATATTCGATAATTTGATTATTAAATCTTCAATAAACATTGATAATAGATTTGTATAAGTTACTAATAAATTTAACTTATTTATTGACTTAAGAAAACAATTTAATGAGAATATTATAAAAAATAAGTAAAATTACAATGATATTGTAAAATTAAAGTGATTTAATAAAATTAAAATTAGACTAAAAAATTAAAAAATTAAGTTTATCCCTTCAGCTTTTTTAAATTCCTTGTCAAAGCTTAAAAGATTTTCAATTTTGTGATAATGCATATCCACAATTATGCTGCAATCAGTGAAACTCAATTTAGTGCCATGCTTTTCATATATCAACATGGTAGTTGAATTGAAATCCTTGATTTCATACTCATTTATTATATGGAAAATGTCATTAATGAGATCAAATGCAGAAATGGCAGTTTCCAAATCTATCTTATTTCCAATTACAGTTATGACTTCATTAATGACTAGATTGCTGATATAGCAGTCATTTTTCTCAATCAAGTCAATATATTCCAGCGATTTCTCATGCAATGAGTCATTTTCATTCACTAAAGCAATTAAAAAAGAGGAATCAACGAAAATCTTCATTTATATAATCCCCTCTTTAATTCCACTGCATTTGTAGTCTCTTTGCTTTTGCCTAATCCTGCCAAATCATGAATTGAAGACTTTTTGCTTTTAAAAGTTATAGTGATTACATTATCTGAATTCAAATCCCAATCCATCACTGTATCTTCAGAAACGTCAAATAGCTTTCTGATTTTAGATGGAATGGTAGTTTGATTGTTTTTATAAATCCTAGTGGTACCCACATTCACCATCATATCACCTATTAAAATATTATGTTAAAAGGTATATATATTTTTTACCTCTTAAATAAAAAAATTAAAAGGTATGGTGAAAAAATAAGAAATATCTTGAAAAAGTAGTGTGTAAATAAAAAATGAAAATAAAAAACGAAGATGGAAATAAAAAAGAAAAATTATAATATTTGAGGTAAATTTCCAATCAATTTACCCTTTTTATCAACTAAAACCATATCCTCTATCCTTATTCCAAACTCTCCTTCAAGATAGATTCCGGGCTCAATTGTTATGACCATATTGTTCTCCAAAACAGTTTGATCCTTTATGGAAACTGATGGGTTTTCATGAATATCCAAGCCTAAGCTATGGCCAGTGCTATGAATGTAATTATCTCCATAGCCATAATCAGTTATGATGTCTCTTGCCACCTTATCCACTTCACAGGCTTTTACACCTGCCTTAACAGCTTCAATTGCCTTGTCATGAGCTTCAAGCACGATATCAGATATTTCCTCCTGCCTTTCAGTGTAGATGAAAGTTCTTGTTGTATCAGAGCAGTATCCTTCAAACTTGCAGCCGTAATCCACTAGAACAGGTGTCTCAAGGACATGTTGCCTTGGAGTTGAATGGGGAAGTGAGGATACAGGGCCTGATGCAAATATTGTG
>JAFRCZ010000218.1 GCA_017404125.1 Methanobrevibacter sp. | reverse complement strand
TTCAACATCTGGTATGATGACTGGTGGAAACTCTGTAGAGTACTTCAAATGGTTATGTGAAGACAAGAATAATTCCATTATTTTCGTAGGTTACCAATCTGAAGGATCCCTTGGTAGAAAAATCCAAAAAGGACATAAGGAAATACCATTGGAAGATGAAACAGGTAAAAAAAGAATCTACAATGTTAAAATGGATGTTAAAACCATTGAAGGATTCAGTGGTCACTCCAACAGAAGACAATTGATGGAATTTGCAAAAAGACTCCATCCAAGACCTGATAAAATCATTACCTGTCACGGAGACCCATATAAAACTGTTGATTTGGCTTCAAGCATTCACAGAAGCTATAAAGTGGAAACCAAAACTCCTCTTATCCTTGAAGCGACCAGACTTCAATAGATTTTTCATGACAAGAAAAATATGATTTGAAGCTTCAATAGATTTAAAATTTAACTTTTTATTTTTTACATAAAATTAATTAATATAATATAAATAATAGCTAAAACAAATATTATAGTGTTAGCTATTGTTAAATAGCATATTTTAAAGAAATATACATTATAAAAAATTATTATTAGGTGAATTTTATGGTTACTTACTCAGAATCTGGTGTTGACATTGACCTTGAAGCATTAACCGTTTCCAAATTAGCTTCAAAATTACAGCCAACACTTGAATACAGAAACATTATTACTGATAGCGGACACTTCGCAGCATTGGTGGAACTTGGTGATAAGGCTATCGCTATGAGTACCGATGGTGTAGGAAGCAAGATATTAGTTGCAAAAATGATGGAAAAATATGATACTGTTGGAATTGACATGATTGCAATGGTAGTTAACGATATCCTTTGTGTAGGTGCAGAACCTATTGCACTCGTAGACTACTTGGCAGTTGAAGAGCCAGACCCAAAAGTTGCTGAAGAGATTGCAGATGGTCTTGTTCAAGGAGCAAAAGAATCCCAGATTGCTATTATCGGTGGGGAAACCGCTTCACTTCCAGGAATTGTAAAGGACTTTGACTTGGCAGGAACTGGAATCGGTTTTGTAGACAAGGATAAAATCATTACCGGTGCAGACATTCAAGAAGGAGATGTCTTAATCGGACTTAGAAGCAGCGGTATTCACAGTAACGGTTTAAGTTTAGCAAGAAGAGCAATATTTGAAGAAGGCGGTTTCAAAGTAGACGATAAAATGCCTAACGGAGAAACTACCATCGGTGAAGAATTGTTAAAGCCAACCCAATTATATGTTAAGGCAATTGTGGACTTATTGAAAGAGGACTTTAACATTAAAGGTTTAGCTCACATGACTGGTGGTGGAGTAAACAACCTTTCAAGACTTAAAAAAGGAATCGGTTTTGACATTACAAACTATCCGGAACCACAAGACATCTTTAAGTTAATCTATGAGCAAGGCGTTCCTTTAGAAGAGATGTATAAGGTTTTCAATATGGGTGTTGGATTCTGTGTAATTGCAAGCCCAGAAGAAGCAGATGCAGTTGTAGAGGCTTTAAGCAAAAACATTGAAGCTCAAATAGTAGGAACCGTAACTGCAGAAGAGAAAATTACTGTTAAAACCTTTGAAGGAACTGTAATTGAATACTAAATAAAACCTTCAATCATATATTAAAAATTAAAATATTAAAATATTAAATTTAACCTAAAATTCAAAATAATAATTTTATAAAATAACTTAAAAAACAAAAATAAATTTTACAAAGATATTTCAACAAGGACCAATCATAAGGAGAGAAAGCATGAAAATTAGTGTTGAGAATGAAAGAAAACTTGTTAATGAAATCTTGATCAATATTGGAGTTCAAGAAGACCATGCAAAGATAATTACTGAAGCAACTTTAGACTCTGACTTGAAAGGTTTCACTTCACATGGACTTGGAAGATTCCCACAATACATTAGAGGAATCAAAAACGGTTTTATTGAAACCAAAGGAGATTATGAAGTTGTAAAGGATGATGATTCCATTGCACTCATTGATGGAAAAAGCCTCTTTGGACAATACATTGCACATGAAGCTATGATGATGGCTATCAACAAAGCAAAAGAAACAGGTATTGCTGCAGTAGGTACTTTCAATTCAAACCACTTTGGTATTACAGGTTACTATTCAGACCTCGCTATTAGAAATGACATGATTGGTATTGTAATATGTAACACCGAACCTGGAGTAGCACCATTAGGCGGTAAAAAAGCTATTTTAGGAACCAACCCAATAGCTATCGGTATCCCATCTGAAACTTACATCGCTGTTGACATGGCAACTGCTGTAAGCGCAAGGGGAAAAATCTTGGAAGCTCAAAGAAAAGGTCAGGAAATTCCTCCAAACACTGCAATTGACAAGGATGGAAATCCTACCACTGATCCTGAAGCTGCTTTAGGTGGTTCAATCCTTCCATTCGGCGGAGTGAAAGGATACGCTTTAAGCTTCATGATTGAAATAATGACTGGACCTTTAGTAAATGCTGCATTCGGTACTAAAGTAACTGGTACTGCTGGAGACTATAAGGAAGACTGTAACAAAGGGGACTTGTTTGTTGCAATCAATCCAGCAAAATTCGTATCAATAGACAAATTCAAGGAAGAAGTCGAAGAATTCGTCAAAGAAATCAGAGAATCCGGAGACACTTTCATCCCAGGAGATCTCGAAGTTAGAATGATTGCTCAAAATGAGAAAGAAGGATTAACTATTGATGCAAAATTATATGACACATTAAAAGAAATCTTTGATAATTTAGATATTGATTTAGACATTTACTTAACTGACTAAATTTTTTCTTATTTATTTTTTACTATTTTTAATGTTTTATGATTTTTAACT
>JAFRCZ010000217.1 GCA_017404125.1 Methanobrevibacter sp. | reverse complement strand
TTATGAATTTTTAGAAAAGAAAATATATGAATTCTTGCTAAAAAATTTTAAATAATTTTAATTAAAAATACTCATAATTATTTAAACACTTATAAATAAAAACATAAGAATTATTATTCAATTATTCAATTTAAACAAAGATATTATATTTAAGGTGATTATTTGATTGATCCATGGGGCTCATCTATAGTAGATTATGATAAATTAGTTAATCAGTTTGGTATAAAAAACTTTTCTGAGCTTGTAGGTCAAATTGAAGACCCTGCAAGGTTGATGAAAAGAGGAGTGATTTTCGGCCACAGAGACTTTGATAAATTGGTGCCATTAATCAATGGCAAAAAGGACTTTGCAGTCATGACAGGCATGATGCCAAGTGGCCAAATGCATATTGGTCATAAAATGGTTATTGATCAATTGAAATGGTATTTCGAAAAAGGCGCTTCCGTTTCATTATCCATTGCAGATATGGAATCATATGCTGCAAGAGGAATCAGCTTTGAAAAGGCAAAGGAAATAGCTATTAATGAATATTTGGCTAATTACATTGCATTAGGGCTTGATTTAACTGCAGATAATGTGAATGTTTATCTCCAATCCCAAAACAAAACCTTAAATGACTTGACATTCAAGCTTGCAAAAAGAGTCAATTTCAATAATATGCATGCAATTTACGGTTTTAATGAAAGTACCAACATTGCACATTTATATGTTCCTTTGGTGCAGGTAGCGGACATTTTGCTTCCGCAAACCGAAGAATATGGCGGACCGAAACAGGTAGTTGTTCCTGTAGGAGTAGACCAGGACCCTCATTTAAGATTAACTAGAGACATTGCTGCTAAAATGAATGAGGAATATGGATTTTTAGCTCCAGCTTCCACCTATCACAGATTCTTGACAGGTCTTACTGGAGATAAGATGTCAAGCAGCAAACCTAATACTGCCATCTACTTGAATGAAACTCCAAAACAGGCTGAGAAAAAGGTCAAATCCTCTAAAACCGGTGGAAGAGAAACCTTAGATGAACAAAAGGAGTTAGGTGGAAAACCTGATGAATGTGTAATATATGAAATGCTTGTTTATCATTTGGTTGATGATGACAAGGAACTTGAAAGGATTAAAGAGGAATGTATGAACGGTGAGCTTATGTGCGGTCACTGTAAGGTTCATACAGCAGAGCTCATGAAAGAATTCTTTGAGGATTTAAAAGTTAAACAGGAAGAATCCTTAGATATTGCAGAATCCTTATTTGATTAATTTTTTTAGATAATGAGGGTTTGTAAATATTTATTAGATTTAGTAAATACTAGAAACTAAATTATTGGGAAAAGAATCCCCGGGGGAATTATATGGCGGATATTAAATATTATTTGGGAATGGTTAAGGAAGAGACAAAATTGGCTTTTTCAAATAATAAGAAAATTTTACTCATTTCAACTTTACTCTTTATTATTCCAATGATTTTTGGATATATTTATGCTGATGCAATTAGTGGATATATACAGCCTATGGTAGACCAGTTTGAGCAACAGGTGGCGGATGGAAAAATTGCTTTAACAACTCCTTCCCTTTTTACCAATAATGTTACCGTAGCTATTATGCTATATGCTCTTGCAGCTTTAGGAGGAATATACGGGGCAATTTTATTGGCAAATAACGGCATATTCATTGGTTATTATGGCGCAAACTTTAATATATGGGCATACTTGGCTTTGACATTGCCACATGGAATATTTGAAATTCCAGCTATCATTATCGCTACAACCGGTGGATTTACATTGCTTTTATTTATTATTCGCTTCATATGGAACCTATATTCTCCAGATTATTCATATTTGGACATATTCGATCCATATTTCTCTGATGTGAAAATCACTCCAAAGGAAAGAGTGTATGCATCATTCAAAAAGAATCAGGATAAGATAAAGGAGTCATTTATCTTCCTTTGTTGGGCTGTTGTTCTTTTGATTATTGCAGCATTCATTGAAGCGAACATAACTGTGCCTTTAGCTAGTTGGATATTCTCAATTTTTGGATTGAGCATAATTTAAGCTTTTATTTTTTATTTTTTCACTTTTTTTAATCCATCAATTGCCATATTTTTAATTCTTTTAATTTTTTTTAATTCTTAATTTTTTTAATTTTTCAAAAATTAATTTTTCAAAAACTTAACTTACTAATTTAAAATAAGTTTTTATACTATAATGACTATAATTATTGATGTATAATTAAAAATTATATTTAAAAATTATTAATTCATCAAAAATATTTAATGTGATAAAATGATTAGATGTGTATCTTGTGGAGAAGAATACGAAGATGATGAAGTTATCTACAACTGTAAGAAATGTGGTTCTGTCTTGGAAGTGGAAGTGGAAGTTGATGTTCCAAAATCTACTTTTGAAGGTAGAAGAGATAACTTATGGAAATATAAGGAATGCTTGCCTGTTGATGCAAGTAAAAGAGTTTCCTTGGATGAGGGAGGAACTCCATTCTGCAAATGTGAAAAATTAGGCAAAGAGCTTGGAATTGACCTTTATGTTAAAGTGGAAGGATCCAATCCTACAGGCAGTTTCAAAGACAGAGGAATGACTATAGGTATGACTAAAGCTATGATGCTTGGTGTAGACACTGTAGGTTGTGCTTCTACTGGTAACACTTCCGCTTCATTAGCTGCTTACGCTGCTAGAGCAGGCCTTAGATGTGCTGTATTCTTACCAGCAGGTAAAGTGGCTCTTGGTAAATTGGCACAAGCTATGTTCCATGGTGCAGAAGTGTTCTCAATCAACGGTAACTTTGACGAAGCATTGGAAGCTATGACCCAACTTGCTCGTGAAAAATACTTATACTTATTGAATTCAATCAATCCATTCAGATTAGAAGGGCAAAAAACCATCGGTTATGAAATTGTCCATGATTTAGGATGGGAATCTCCTGACAGGATTGTGCTTCCTGTAGGTAATGCAGGAAACATTTCAGCTATATGGAAAGGAATCACTGAATTCCACAATGCCGGAT
>JAFRCZ010000216.1 GCA_017404125.1 Methanobrevibacter sp. | reverse complement strand
TTAATGTAAAAATCTGTTTAAAATGTAATGCACGTAATCCTGCTGGAGCTACTACTTGTAGAAAATGTGGTTACAAAGGTTTAAGATTCAAAGCAAAAGAACCTAGAGGATAGATTCGCTCTATCCCTTTAAACTTTAAAGAGAATTCATATTCTCTTGATTTTTACTATTTTTATTTAAACTCAATTAAATACTATTTCATACTATTTTTAATACAATTTCAACAATTTTATATACTATTTTATAATTTAATCTTTTGATAATTTTTATATTTTTCAAGCTATTTTTATAAAAATTTTAAATACTAATAAGTTAATAAATATATTTAATTAATAAAATTAACTTCAAATTTTATTACTAAACAATATTTTAGATATATAAATACATAATAAAGAATTTTAGTGTGATTTTATGGAAAATGTAGAAGCTCATTTTAAAGAAATATTAAAAACTCGTAAAATTCATTTAACTTTAATAGATCCTGACGAACAAAGCCCTGAAGATGCTGTAAATATTGCAAAAGAAGCAATTGCAGGAGGCAGTGATGGTATTATGGTAGGGGGTTCTACTGTAGATACCGCTGCATTGGATGGAACCTGTAAGGCATTGTCTGAAAACATTGATGAACCTATTGTCCTATTCCCTGGAAATATCAATGGAGCAAGCAAATATGCAGATGCAATCTTCTTTATGAGTTATTTAAATTCAAACAATCCATACTGGATTATTGGTGCTCAAGCATTAGCGGCACCTGCTGTTAATAAGACTGGAATTGAAAAGATTCCAATGGGTTATGTCGTAGCGGAACCTGGTGGAACAGTCGGTTGGGTTGGAGATGCTAAATTAATACCTAGAAACAAGCCAAAAATCCCAGCTATCTATGCTATGGCAGCTGAAAACTTAGGTATGAGATTCTTCTATATTGAAGCGGGATCTGGTGCAGATCAGCCTATTCCTCCTGAAATGGTTGCTTATACAAAAAGAGCTACCCAAGACATTGTTCTTGTAGTAGGTGGAGGAATTCGGGATGGCATAGCAGCTTATACTGCAGCAAAAGCTGGTGCAGATATCATTGTTACCGGTACTGTTGTAGAGGAAACCTCAGACGTTAAAGGCAAAATCATGGAAATAGTAGCAGGAGTTCGCAAAGCTTCTGAATAGATCTATGTCTTTTCTTTTTTTATTCTTTTATTCATTTTAAAATATTTTTTAAAAATTTGCTATTTTGCATTATTTTTACTAATTTCCATTATTTTTACTATTTTTTACTAATTTTATTATTTTAAACTTTTTTAAAGATTTTTTTTACATTACTTACCAAATGCTCTTTCTAATCTTTTAAATAAATTTTAAATTAAATAATTATTTATAAAATAATTTATAAGATTAAGATAATATTTTAATATATAAACTTTGAAATAAGATATCTATTTAAAATTTTTATAAGGTTTTATTATGTTAAATTCGTTGTATACAGAAGCTATTAGAAAAAAAGGACAGCTTAATGAACCTTTAGAGGAATATAAGGAAACTAAGATAGATATTGAATCCAAATGGCATGAAGAGGAAATAATCCCAAGTGATTCAAATATAGTTCTCGCTGCTGGTGACGGAAGCTATAATAAAAAGAAGTATTTAAGCTTCAACTTCTATGCTGTAGCTGCAGAATCTCTAATTTATAATCCTAATGATACGGAATCAAAGCTAAAAACAATAGAATCTGCCGAGCTTGATATTATACCTCATCAATCATTCTTAGAAGATAGATTACGTAATATGATGAGTATTTTTGAGATAAAAACAGCTATAAAGACATTCAATGACTTTGATATTGATTATTATATGGATGATGGATCAATTTTAGGAGATTTGATTCGCCCAATTCCAGTTGAAAAAAGTATTTCACAGGAATACAAGGAAAAAATAGTATCTCTAGTAAAGGAAAAGCTAGAATCTGAGATACAATTAGATGAATTAAATCTATCTTCATTTAATTTCAAGGAAGAATTTAAAGACCTGTTTGAAGATGAAAACATTGATGAATATGCTTTAATTACATTTTTAGAAAGTTTGGAAAACTTGATTTCCTTAAAGTATCTATTGGAAAACAAGAAGAAGATTATTGCAATTTCCAAAACTTCTTCAAGCAATGAAATATTCTATGCTAACATACCTGATATGGCTATTTTTGATGGCTTAACTAGAAAACAAGGTTTCTCAGAGCCTTATCATAGAAAGGTAACCTATAAGACAAAGCATGATTTCCCTATAGAAAATGAGTTTTTCAGAGACTTATGGTTTACAATATTCTTTGCAAGACTTGATGACAATAAGAATATTATCAAGATAGAGTTGCCTTATTATACTGAAGATTTAGAGGAAATTAGGGAAATTTTAAGGGTTTTAAAATCAAATTCAACTGAAGGATATCCCTATTTGCTTAAAAAAGCACATAAGGATGTTGTCATATCAAATCATGATATGAACAGCTTATCTAAGATAATTGGATTTTTAGATAAATCAGGCCGTGAAATGTTAAATTAAGACATAAAATACTATATAACTGATGATAATATAATTAAAGATTTAGATAATAAAATAAAGAAAATAATTGAGTTTAGAGGTTTAAAAATGATTGGAAGATGTATAGGAGAAACATCACTTATTGAAGTAAGCTTTATTTCAAAAGAAATGCCACAAGTAGGTGAATATGTAACACTAGAATATGATGGAAAGATCATTTTAGGAATGATAGAATCAATGGTTCGTGGCAGCGTATCATTAAATGAAGACATATATGATCCAGATACAATCGCAAAGATTAGGGAAATTGAAGGTGATGACTACTACATTAAAGGAAACATCACAATTCTTGGAGATGTAAATGACAATCTAAAGCTTCCACGTACTCCAGCACCTCCTGGAACTCCTATTTATCCTGCTCCATCAGATGTGCTTGATAATATATTCCATATTGAAAACTCTTTGAAACTTGGACATCTTATAAACAATGAAGATGTTGAAGTGGGAATAGACATCAATAAAATGGTTTCTCGTCATTTGGCAATTCTTGCAATGACCGGTGCAGGTAAGTCAAATACTGTTTCTGTAATCATAGATGGATTATTGGAGTATAATGGTTGCATGCTTATTTTTGATATGCACTCTGAATATGTAGATGCAGAGTTTACTAAAGGTCAAGTGAATGTTATAAAGCCAATGATAAATCCTCAATATATGGAATTTTCAGAGATGAAAAAATTAGCTAAAATTCCTGCATCAGCTCCTCTGCAAGAAAGATATTTCAGAAGAGCATTTAATAAGGCAAGAGAATTGGTTCGAGAAGGAACAGCCAGCACTACTGATTTTATTGAATTGCTATACAAAATTTTAGATGATTGGTATAATGATGAGGATTATGATCCTGGCAATAAGAAGAATATTATGGATGTACTCAATAAAATAGAGGATTTAAACGTAAAATATGATAAGTTATTGAATGTTAATATAGGTGATTTCTTAACACAAATAAAGCCTGGAATGGCAAATGTCCTTGATTTAGGACAAGTGGATGAAAATACTGCTGAAGTATTGGTTGCCCATGTTCTTAGAAGATCTCTTAGAAGCAGAAAGCAATATGTAAGACATAATGATGAAAATGCATTGTCTTTTCCTGTATTCTTTGTTGTTGAGGAAGCTCATATTTTAGCTCCACATAGCAGAAATCCTGACAGCAAATATTGGATTACACGTATAGCAAGAGAAGGCCGTAAATTTGGTTTAGGTCTTTGTTTAGTAAGCCAATCTCCTAAATCAGTAGATGCTGAAACATTGTCACAAGCAAATAATATGATTATTTTAAGGCTTGTAGAGCCAAAAGACCAGAAACACGTTCAAACAGCAAGTGAAAGCCTTAGTGAAGATTTGGTAAAGCAATTGCCATCACTTAACATTGGCGAAGCTTTGGTTTTAGGACTTATGACTAAGGTTCCTACTCTTGTAAAGATCAATGAATTTAAAGGACGCCAACGTGGTGGGGATTTAGATATTATAAGCCAATGGAAAAGCAGAAAAGAAGATGAAGAAGAGGCTTTACAAAAGGAATTGGACCAATTTGTTAATTTAGGTGGAGGATATTAGATTAGAAATCTTTATAAATTACTAACGCTTATTATTTGTATAATTTAAAAGATTAGAACAATCCTATGAAATGAATTTATTTTAATATTAATTAAAAAATTTTTAAGAAAATAAGGAGGGTGAAATGAATGCGTTTTGCACATTTATCTGATAGTCATTTAGGCGCAAGACAATTTGGACTATTGGAGCGTGAAACAGATTTTTATGACGTTTTTGCTAAAAATATAGACAAAATAATAGAAAAAGATGTGGATTTTGTTATTCACAGTGGAGATTTATTTGATAATAACAGACCTTCTACAGAAGCATTATTAGCATTCCAGAAGGCATTATTAAGATTAAATGAAGCAAAAATACCAATTTATGCAATTGCTGGAAACCATGATTCCATATTAAGGAAAGGGGCTCTTCCTCCACAAGTTCTATTTAAAGACATTGGGCTTAAATTAATCAGTGACAATCATCCTGTTTATACTGAAGGTCCTGTATTGATTTGTGGAGTTAGATATGTCCCTAGTTCACAAAGCAGGGCTTTAAAAAGTGCATATGATCAATTGTCAAAGCTTGCAGACAAATATCTTAAATCAATTTTGGTTTCTCACCAGGGCATTGACAAATGGATGCACGAAGACACTCATGAAATTGAACTGTCCGAAATGCCTCAAAACTTTGATTATTATGCAATGGGACATGTTCACAATTATGTTGAAGAGGATTTCGGAAAAGGAAAATTGGTTTATCCAGGGTCTATGGAGATATGGAGAACCAGTGAATCCAATGAGAATTATAGAGAACACGGAAAAGGATTCGTTGTAGTGGATTTAAGCTATGACAAGCCACAAGTTGAAAGGGTAAAGATTGACCTTCCAAGAGAGTTCTACAAAGAGGTAATTGATTACAATAAATTTGACGAAAGGCTAAAAATCATAAAAGAAGAGATTCAATCATTGGACAATAAGCCTATGCTTGACTTGACTATTGCTGGCGGAGACTTTGATAGTGCTGAAGTTTATGAAGTTATTAAAGAAAGCCTTGGAGATAGTGTTTTAAATCTAAGGCCTAGCTTTAAACCAGACAAAGTGTTGGAAGAGGAAAGAATCATTGATGAAACTAAAATACTTGATCCAAGAACATTATTGCAAAAAAGGGTTAATGAAAAATATGGCAATGATGAAGTGAATAAATTATCTGTTGATCTATTAGATAACCTATCAGTTGGAAGAATAGGTGATGCCAAATTCATTTCAGACAGATTCTATAGTCAGCATTACTTTAATGAAGAGGAATCTGAAGAAGCAGATAATGTGGAAATAAAGGAATCAGATAACTTAGATGATTATTTGGATAATCATTTGGATAATCATTCTGATGATTTAACTCAAGAAGATTCAGAGAATGAATCCTCTAAACAAATGAGGTTTGATGACTTTTAGGGTGATATGATGATATTTACAAGATTAGAATTAATAAACTTTAAATCACATGCAAACACTACATTGGACTTTAATCCTGGAATCAGCTTGATTGTAGGTGAAAACGGTGCCGGAAAGTCTTCTATTTTTGAAGCTATCTCATTTGCTTTGTTTAAATCATATACCACAAAATCCATTAATGATTTGGTAAGATCCAATAAGAATATTGGCGATAAGATTCAAATGATTGTAAGATTGTCATTTATCACTAATGGGATTGAATATAAGGTTGAAAGAACAGTAAGCCTTACCAAATCCAGTTCCAAATCAACTTCTAACCTATACAGAATTGTTGATGGTGAAGAGGAAATTCTTGTTTCTGGAAACAAGGAAGTGGATAAGGAAATAGAAGTGATCCTAAGCATGGATTCCTCAACATTCTTAAATGCAATTCATATCAGACAAGGTGAAATAGCTGAATTAATTGATAAGACACCTGCTAATCGTAAAAAATTAATCGGTAAACTATTAAGGCTTGAAGAACTTGAAAAAGCCTATGAGAATCTTCCTAGAATAAGTGAAGACTATAAAACAAGAAAAGCTGTTTTGGAAGATAGAATACAACCAGAATCTGAGCTTAATTTTGAGCTTAAAAAAGCTAAAGAGGAACATTTCACTTTAAATGAAAGAAACAATGCCTTAAAAGCAGAATATGAATCTCTCGAAAAAGATATTGAAATGAAAAATAAGGAAAAAGAGGATTTGGATAAGCAAAAGCAGGAATTTGAAGCTCTTAACTTAAACTTAGTCCATGAAAATGAAAATTTAAGTGGATTGAATAAGATAAAAGAGGAATTATCCAATAAATATGAAGAACACATAAAAAATGAAAAGGAACTGAATCATTTAAAGCCATATAGTGAAAAACTTACGATTTATAAGGAATTTAAAGATTCTCTTATTAATTTAAACAGATTCAAAGGTGATGAAAAAAATAACAAGGAAATCATCATAAAAATT
>JAFRCZ010000215.1 GCA_017404125.1 Methanobrevibacter sp. | reverse complement strand
TAAGAATGAAATTTAAAAAAATTGCTAAAAATTAAGTAATACCTAAAATAAAGAATTTAAGATATTTTAGAAAAATTGGAAATTTTGAAAAAAATAGAAAAAATTACAATAATTAGCAAAAAATTTGTTGAAAAAATTAGTTAGAATAAAAAATAAAAAAATAATAAGTTAAGAGCAATTACTCCCAACAATTAGAAAAAGTTTTGGTCAAGGTTTTTTGGTCGAGGACCAACAAAGCTTGAATTACATTCCATCCAAACTCAGGTCAATCAGTTTTTGAGTGTCAGCAGCCCATTCATCTGGCAAGCCAGTGATGTCCATGCTTAAGAAACCTCTTACAATCATTGAAGCTGCCTCTTCTTCAGTCAATCCTCTTGAAGTCAAGTAATAAATCTCTTCCTCATCAATCTGACCAACTGCTGCTTCGTGAGACATTTCAAGGTTTGCTGCATTTGCTTCAAGCTCAGGAACTGCATAAATGGATGAATTATCATCTAAAACTAATCCGTGGCATTCAAGGTGTCCTTTTACATTAGGAACATTTCCGGATAAATGACCTCTTGAATAAATCTTGGATTGATCATTAGCAACTGAACGGGAAATGATTTCCGCACTGGTATTTGGTGCATTTAAAATAGCTCTTGAACCCATATCAATTATTGAATCATTAATTCCGCTTTGAATACTTTGGAACAATGCTCTTGCATTCTCACCATTACAGTAAGTGGTAGGATAAGACTGAATGGATTTAACTGGGCTTGTTAAAATGTAATTATTGATATAAGTACTATTCTTTTCCTGATAAATTGCAGTTCTTGGACGTACTTCCACTTGTTCTGCCCAATTATGGACCATAGTGAAAGTTACTTTTGCTCCCGGCTTGATATAAATTTCAGAAACACCTACGTGAAGTGCAGATGAAATATCATCGCCAGTTGCACAGCCGGTAATTAAATGAAGCTCTGAATTCTCTTCAGCAATAACAATATTGTGAGCAGTTTGCATAACATCTTGGTCTGCAATAAACATACAAGCCTGAACTGGGAAAATTTCCTTGGTTCCAGGTAAAGATCTGACAAAATAACCACTATATGCTTCATTTTCAGCTTCCATTAAAGCACATTGGGCAGTATACTTATCAACATCAGGCTTAACCGCTTTCCATAAATAATCCTTTAGCCAGGAGTGTTTGTCTAAAGCAACCCCTAAGTTCATAAGTTCAATTGAATCTGAAATGGAATGTGAAAAGATATTTGATTGATCCATTTGAACAAATGAACCTGCCCTTTCCTCAGAATTTGCATCTACTCCAACCTTTAAAATAGTCTTTTGAGTCTTTTTATCAATATCTTTCAAATCGTCAATTACATCAAAAGCATTAATGTCTTCTGTAGTGAAATTCTCAATGACAACATCAGTTCCTAATGCTGCTTTTTTATCTTTAGCCTTTTCAGCATCATGAGTGACATTCTGCACAACCAACACATCCTTTAAATCCTTCTTTTCTAATGTCTTCTAAAATTTCATCAGGGTCTCCTGAACAAGCAATAATCCCATGCATCAATACATGAGCCTTATCAGCTTTAACAAAATTCAAAATGTAGCCTAAGTGAGTGATAAGCAAACCGGCTCTCTTTCTTTGACCAGGCTTTTTATCCTTGTCCAATAAAACATTTAGCTCTCCAGCCAATAATTCTACATTTTCAATATCAACACCTGAGTCCGGTTCATCAAACATGGTAAAAAGCGGTTCTTGAGCAAGCAATTGGAGAATTTCAGACCTTTTAACTTCCCCACCAGAAAAACCTCTGTTTACATCTCTGTCTAAAAATTCATCGCTGAATTTAAGTTTTTTAGCAAGCTCTTGCATTCTTGGATTCAATTCTTCATCAGGGTCTTGTTTAGATTCAAATTTCAATAAGTCCCTTACACTTACTCCACGAATAGCTGGAGGGTTTTGGAAGCTTACTCCAAGGCCTTTTTGAACTCTTTCAGTAGTAGTTAAATTAGTAATGTCTTCTCCATTGAATAAGATAGATCCTTCTACAACCTTATATTTTGGGAATCCCAATATAGTTAAGAATAATGTACTTTTTCCCGCACCATTAGGGCCTAAAAGCACATGGGTTTCCCCTTCTCTTATAGCAAGGTTTACGCCATTTAAAACACGTTTACCTTCTACTTCAACAACTAAATCTTTTACTTCAAGTAACATTGTATCAACATCCCTATGGATTAAATTACAAGTTTAATTTTAATTAGCATAATTTTTAATTGAATAAAATCTTTAATAAAAAAATAATGAAATTTTTTATTATATAACAATTATTATATTATTTTTATAATATAAAAAACTTAACATTTGAAACTAGCTTTTAATAAAAAAATAGTTGAAAAATAGGGTAAAAAATGATAAAAAATTGATTAGAAATAGATTAAAAATAGATTAAAAATTAGAAAAAATAGACTAATTGAATTAAAAATAGTTAAATCAAGTGTAATGAAAAATAAAAAATAAAAAAAGTGAAAATTAGAAAAATTATTCAGTTACAATAATAAATTCTCCAACTTTTTCTATTTTGGTGAATGGGATTAATAATAAATCTCCTCTACGTTTAGCACCTTTAACATGAATATTACGTCCAGCTTCTACTTTAACTGCAATATCCACGATTTTACCGGTTTTTTCATTAATAATTAACTCATCAAGCACCCCTAAAATACGAGCATTATTAGTAGCTACTTGATAGCTTTTAATTTCACTCCATAATTTTTCTTCTCTTCTATGAGTATTAGGTTTCGCAACAGCATTTTCCATATTTTCACCAATGAATAAATTTTATAAAAATGATTGAAGGCATGATTCGTGTTTTGGTTTTTTATAAAAACACTCAATTTAAAATAACTAATTTTAATATTGAAAACATTAGTTTACCTTAATACATTTTATATTTAAAGAAATATATAAAGTTATTGATATTTTTAGGAAAAATAGGTTAAAAAATAGATAAAAATCTAAAAAAGAATAAAAAATAATAGGAATAATTGAAAAAGAATAAAAAATAAAAAAAATTTTTAAATTTTAATAAATATTTTAATAGAAAAATTTTAAAAAAAGTCCGTGATCAACTTAAAAATTTATCATGAAAATTGTTGAAAAAAAGTAGGGGACATTGGTAAAATTGATTAAAATTATAAAAATTTACTAGCCAATATGGCTGTGTCGATAGTATTTACATTAAAAATTAACTCATCCCTTTGAATAATTAAAAGTTCCTCTTCCTGAACGACATTTTCACTCCTAAGTATGTTGATTCCTGAAGGGACTTTTCCATTAAATTCATAGGAATAATTTACCCCATACTTTTCAAAAATTTCAACAGGAACTAAAGTAGATAATGCAGGTTTATCCTGACTTAAGTAATGACTTAAGATCTCATCAAGGATTTCACCACTGACAAGTGGCAAGTCGGCATTGATGAAAATTAAAATATCCTCTTTTGATTTAGCTTCAAAAATTTCCAAAATATTTGAAAGGTCTTCAACATAACCCTTGCCTAAAGTATCTAAACAATAATCATCATTATCGCTTTCATAAAATGAATTGTCAAAGGGAGAAAAATTCAAATCATCAATCAAGTATTTTTTTGTGTTTGGATCATTCGGACTTACAGCCACAACAGTCTTTTCAATCCATTTGGATTCTTTTATATTTTCTAAAACATAAGTAATCAATGGCCTATCATTTATTGGAAAAAGGGGCTTTTCAATGTCTGATTCCAACCTCAAACCTTTTCCACCAGCCATAACAAGAGCTATTATCATAATACACCATCAATAATTTTTATAGAGAATATTTTTTTAGAAAATTTTTGTTTTTTTAAAAATTGAAAAATATAAAAAGAAAAATTTTAAAAAAAATTAAAAAATATAATTAAAAATAATAATTAAAAAAAGAAAGAAAGGCAAAATTATTTTGGAATTGTACCTTGTGCTTGCATTCTTTTCTTAAGAATACATTTTTCTCCTTGGTTTCCACCAAGAGGGTTCTTTTGAGTTCCCATGGAATTCATACAACGAGCCATAATTGCAGAACCAAGAGCAAGTCC
>JAFRCZ010000214.1 GCA_017404125.1 Methanobrevibacter sp. | reverse complement strand
TAATATTAAACTCATTAAATTGAAAGCAGCTTTTATAATTATTATGGTGAAACAATGAAACATTGGATTGAAAGAATCGATGATGAATTATATGAAATGGATGTAGAACAACATGTCATAGCAAGTGGTACATCTATATCAGGTTATATACATATTGGAAATTCATGTGACGTATTCATTGCAAATGCAATCGGAAAAGCATTACGTGAATTAGGAAATGATGCAGAAACCATCTGGATTGCAGATGATCATGACCCTCTCAGAAAAGTTCCTTTCCCACTTCCTGAATCTTATGATAAATACCTTGGCATGCCTTACTCTATGATTCCATGTCCTGAAGGTTGTTGTAAAAACTTTGTAGAACACTTTGAAAAACCATTATTCAAAGTTCTTGATGATTATGGTATTGAAATCATTCCAAAATCAGGTTTTGAGATGTATAAAGATGGGTCTTATCTTGAATCTATCAGGGTATCTCTTGAAAAGCACAATGAAATCAAAGCCATTTTTGACCAATACAGAAGAGAACCTTTGGCTGACCACTGGTTGCCATACAACCCAATCTGTGAAAAATGTGGAAGAGTAAACACAACAGAAGCATATGACTTTGATGGAGACATTGTCAAATACAGATGTGAATGCGGTCACGATGGTGAAATGGACATCAAATCAGGTAACGGTAAGCTTACTTGGAGAGTGGAATGGGCAGCAAGATGGAAAATCTTCGGAACCACTTGTGAACCATTTGGAAAAGACCATGCAGCAGCTGGCGGATCCTATGATGTAAGTAGTGTAATCTCAGAAGAGATTTTTGATTATCCAGCACCATTCCCAGTTCCATACGAATGGATTACCTTGGATGGTGAAGCAATGAGTAAATCCCATGGTGTATTCTTCACTCCGGAACAATGGTTAGAAATTGGTCCTGCAGAAAGTCTCAATTACTACTTGTTCAGAAGCAAACCAATGAAATCAAAAGACTTCTCTCCAAAAATGCCATGGTTAGACTTTATGGACACCTTTGATAAAGTGGAAAGAGTATTCTACGATGAAGAGAAAGCACCATCTGAAAAAGAAGGCAGAAAATTCAAAAGCATTTATAAGATGGCTCAAATCAAAGCGGATTCTCCATTGCCATTCAGGCCTCCTTTCAGATTCTTGGTTAATGCTTATCAAATCGTAGGAAGCAAAGATTTAGAAAAGATATTTGCTATACTTAAGAAAAACTCACAATTGACCAAAAGCTTTGAAGATAAGGAATTTGCTGACTTGACCGAACTTGAATTGGCACAATACGAAGAAAGAGTGGACAATGTAGTTGCTTGGTTAGATAAATACGCTCCTAATTTCGTAAAATTCCAAGTCCAATACAATTCTATTCCAAAATTGCCGCTTCCAGATGATCAAATTGCATTCTTGAAAGACTTGGCAGATTTAATGGAAGAAAAAGAGTTTTCATCTGCTGAAGAGTTACACGATGCTATGTATGTAGTTTTAGAAAGCCATGGATTAAAACCACAAAAAGCTTTCCAAGCTATTTATAAAATGATTCTTGGTCAAAAACAAGGTCCAAGAGCAGCATCATTCTTACTATCATTAGATAAAGACTTTGTTATAAAAAGGTTAAGACAAGAAGCATAAACCCACCTTTTGCGCCCAAGCTTTTTGACCTTCGGTCAAAAACCTTGACCAAAACTTTTTTTAATAGTTGGGAGCAATATCCCTTCTTTTCTATTTTTATTTATTTTTTTATTTTATTCATTTTTATTACTAATTTATCTTATTTTTTATAATAATCCATTAAAATAATGTTCGTTAATATTGGAACTTTATAATATTCTCTTATTTGATAGATTTACAGTTCAATTTTTAATTTAAAAATAGTAGTTATTATGATAAAAATATTATAAAAAAAGAAAAAAGTGATTAATTAATAAAAATTAATTAATCAAAATACAATTATCTGCCTCTAACTCTGCTAAACAATCCTTTGCTTTTGCTTTGTTCTTTAAGTTGTTCAGATAATTGCTGGTTTTTATTTCTAAGGGAGTTAATAGTTTTGTCTTTTGCATTCATTGCAGTGCTTAACTTATTGTAATCCCTTTGTTTATTGTCTAATTTTGTATTCAATTCTTTTATTTCCGCTTCTAATTTAGCGATTTTTCCACCAACTCCTGCTTTTTCCTCTTCATATTCCGCTTGTTTGGATTTTATTTTGGCAGTGAGTTCAGCAGATTCAGCTTTGAGTTTAGGAATTAAATTGTCTTTTAAATCAGCGATTTCATCGTTTTTGTCTTTTAATTGGTTTTGTTTTCTCTTGATCTCTTTTTCTTTATTGTCGATGACTCTGTCTTTTGCATCTAACTCTTTGTTCAATTCATTGATTTCCTTATTGAGTTCACCAATTATGTCTTTTTCCTCTTCAGTCAATCCTTCCATAGATGCAGCTTCAGCATCTTTTTCGTTAGCTTTTTCTTCAAGTTCAACAACCAATTTTTCGATTTCTTCCAGTCTGACTTTAGCTAATTGAAGACCTGCCCCTTTTTTAGCCACGCTTTCACTTAAGTCTGCATTGATTTCCAATTGGTCAAAATATTTTTTTGTACTTTTTTCCAATGCATCTGTAAGTTCAATCTTAACGGTTTTTAATTCTTTGTTTTCTTTTTTCAATTTAGGAATTATTTCATTGGTTAAATGATCTAATTCGCTAGCTTGATTTTTAAGCTTTTCGTCCTTTTTAGCTAGTCTCTCTTTTAAAGTTTCAATTTCTTCTTCGGAAATAAAAACCACCATCTCATTACCTTTTAATTATCCAGAATCTAAAAAAAAGAAAATCTTAATTTTTCATTTTTAAACACCAGATAACTATTTTATTTTTTCTCACTTTGTTTTACAGTCTAATTTAACCATTAAGAAATTAACAGCTAAATATTACTTATTAGAAAATTTTAAAAAATTATCTATAATAGTAGTATAG
>JAFRCZ010000213.1 GCA_017404125.1 Methanobrevibacter sp. | reverse complement strand
AAAATAGAAAAAATAAAGAATAAGAAAAATAAGAAAATACTAAGATTAGGAAGATCTGTCTATAACAAAATCTGCTAATGCAATAAGCATCTGTTTAGCTTCAGAGTCGGGCAATATTTCAAGTACTTTCTTAGCCCCATCAACGTTTTCTAATGCGAGATTATGAGCATATTCAATGGAGCCATATTTATTAAATAAATCAATAGCTTCATTAACATTCTCTTGGGATGAATTTTCCTCTTTTAGGATTTCAAGTAATCTGTCATGATCTTCGCCTTCAGATTCAGCTAATGCCTTAACAACCATAAGAGTCATCTTGCCTTTAGCAATGTCACTGCCGACAGGTTTTCCAAGGTCTTTTTCATCACTGATTACATCCAAATAATCATCCTGGATTTGGAAAGCAGTACCAATCATACGGCCATACTCATATAATGCATTGACAGTTTCATCATCTGCTCCGCCCATAATAGCTCCTGCTTTGGTAGCTGCAGCAATCAATGCACCAGTCTTCTTGAAAATCATTTCAGAGTATTCCTCCTCTTTGACATCAAAGTTTCCTTCAAAGCCCATATCAGAAGCTTGACCTTCACAGATTTTTACACAAGCATCTGCTACAGTAGCCAATGCATTTGCAACATTTGCAGGGTGAGCATTCTCTTCTTTGGATGCAATGACCATTTCAAAGGCTTTTGAGAAAAGTGTATCCCCTGCCAAAATAGCTACAGGCTCATCCCATACCTTATGTACGGAAGGCATGCCCCTTCTCATATCATCGTCATCCATGATATCGTCATGAATAAGTGAAAAAGTGTGACTAAGTTCCAATGCAGCAGCGGTTTTCAACGCATCAGCCTTCTTTCCGCCAACTGCTTCTGAAGAGATTAAAGTAAGAGCTGGCCTAAGCATTTTCCCGCCAGCTTTAGTTAAATAAAGACAAGCATCCTGTAAATTTTGTGGTTCAATAACACTGAGATTCTCTTCAATGGTTTTTACAACATCTTTAGAATATTGTTTTAAAACATCAGTAACATCAGACATGATTCTCCCTCTAGATTATATTTATTAAAACTTTATTAAATACTTAATTGCAATTTAATGAATAATAATTAATTTTTTTAGATAAATAAGCCCAAATAGTTAATTAAATTAACTATTAGTGTCCATTAAACACTTGAGCTTGAGCATTTCTTAAAATATGAATATTGTTTCCTATTCTGTATCCTTCCTCTTCTGCAAGTTCTCCATAAGCAACTAACATTTCCAATTCACCGTGAGCCGGAATGATATGCTTAGGCTTAAGCATTCTTAGGAAATCTCTGTGATCTTCACGACCTGCGTGTCCTGAAACGTGAGCATTTGCATAAATCCTTGCACCATTTGCTTTCAATTTAGATTCAAGAATGTGTCTGTTTGCAGCATTTGTTGGATTTGGAATGATAGGTGCAGAGAAAATTACATTGTCCCCTTTCTTGACATTGAATGGAGTTCTTCCACTAGCTATTCTTGGAAGCAATGCATCAGGTTCCCCTTGGTGACCGGTAGTCACAAGCAAGAACTTGTCTCTGTCCTCTTCAGCTTTCATAAGCGCCTTATTTACAGCTTTAGGGGATCCATGAACATAAGCGTTTGCAGGCAATTTCAATATTCCCAAGTTTTGTGCGATTCCACAGAACCTTTCCATGGAACGTCCTAAAAAGAGAATTTCCCTATCGCTGTCCTTTGCAATGTCTGCAATGGTTTGAAGCCTTTCAATGTGAGAAGAGAAAGTGGTTACAATCATACCTTCTTTTGCCTTTAAAGGCTCTCTCATCAAGTCTTCAAGGATTATTCTAGCTACCTTTTCAGAATATGTTCTGGTTTCAGTGTAATTGATTGCATTGGTGGTCTCTACAATAAGAGCCAATACCCCTTTTCTTCCTAATTCCCTAAGCCTGTTATAATCAGGTGGCGGAGAAACCTTTTGGTGATTGTCAAACTTAAAGTCTAATGCATAAACGATGATTCCTTCATTGGTGTGCAATACAGGGAATACCGCTTGAGGAATACTGTGAGTGGACTGCACAAATTCCAAAGTAATGTCCTTGGATAATTTGATTTTGCTTCCAGGATTAAGTGGCCTTATTGGATTGTTTACCTTAAACTTGCGTTCTCCTTTAATCTGTTTTTCAATGAGTGCAGTAGTATAAGGGGTTCCAATGATTGGTGCATCATATCTGTGAGCCAATTTAGCTACAGCACCAATGTGGTCCAAGTGACCGTGTGAAAAGACTATTCCCTTTACCTTTCCATCAACGTCTTTCATGATTGTATCGTCTGGAATAACTCCCCTTTCAATTAAATCTAAACTATGCATTCTGTCAATATCTGTATCCTCGTGGATACTAATTCTGTCTAAGTGGATACCCATATCAAAAATGATTACATCTTCACCGACTTTCACTGCAGTCATGTTCGTTCCTACTTCTTCATATCCACCTATTGCAATAACTTCTACAGTCATTTATTGCCTCCTTTTTGTTTTTTT
>JAFRCZ010000212.1 GCA_017404125.1 Methanobrevibacter sp. | reverse complement strand
TTTATATTCTAAATAATAATTATTAAATGTAAAGTATTAATATAATATTTTTTTAATCATAAGTATTACTTTTAGGTTTTTTATTTTTTTAATTTCACTTTATGATTTATATTAATAATTTCCAAAAAAGATTTAAAGTGATTAAATGAATTTTACCATTAAACAATTGTCTGATGATTGTGATACTAAAATTAGAGTTAGGAACTTCCTGTTTTCTCAAATAAGATCAGAATATGGCTATGGTTATATTCCATCTTGGCATAAGGATATTGTTGATTTGAATAAGTATTATATTGATTGCGAAAAGAATAACCTGTTTTTTGTTGAAAGCAATAAAGATGGCAGAATCATTGCAACCATAGCAGTTAGGCAGTATGATAAAGATTTTATGGAATTTAAGGATATATACAGTCAGGAATCTACAGCAAGCATTTGGAGATTATTTGTAGATAAATATTATAGGCGCTGTGGATTGGCTACACAATTATATGAAGTTGTTGAAAAGTTCTGCTATGAGAACAATTTCAATGAAATTTACTTGCATACCCATAAGAACCTTGAAGCGGGATTTAGCTTTTGGAAAAAAGTGGGATTTAATGTAACATGGGACACAAATAATGAACTCCAGACAGTGCATATGGTAAAAAATTTATGTAGTAAATAGATTAGTAAAAAAATTAAATTAATTTTAATAAAAGTAATTTTAAATTTATATTATTATAAATACAAAACATTTATTAAATTAAAGTTTATATTATTTAATATAAACTTAAATAAATTATCATAATTAGAATATTTTTTATAATTTTTGTGGTGAAAATATGAGTTGCTATAAATACTGGGGAAAGATAGAAGAGATTGCAAATAAGCTTTCAAGTTTTGGCGATTTGGATAATGAAGGTATTTTCGCTCTTGACGATACAGATATTGAGGAGATTACCAAAGTTTTAGATGAAATTGAAGTAATCGCTCACGATAAGGAAATAGATTTTGATTCAGCAAAACACATTCTTGATGATGAAAAAATGAATAAGGCTTTGCAGTTGATTCGTAAGTTTTATGTTTATATTGGTGCAAGACTAGAGAAGGAAAATGCATTGAAAATATTGGAATCAGATAATCCTAAAGCTGTTCTTGATTCGTTTCATTTCTATGACAGATATATTGGGCTTATAGACAATGAAAGGCAATTGGCTAAATTTAATGAAAACAAGACATTTGTATTTTTAGGAAGCGGTCCACTTCCATTGACTTTAATCATGTTCCGTATGGTTACTGGCTGCAAATGTATAGGTATCGAACAGTTTGAAGAAGTTGCAGATTTATCAAGAAAGGTTTTAAAAAGACTAGAGCTTGATGATGGCATTGAAATCATTACAGGAGATGAAAAGACAATTGCAGACTTGGATTATGACATCCTAATGATTGCAGCATTTGCGGAACCTAAAGATCGAGTGTTTGCTAACGTTTGGGAAGTGGTTGATGAAAAGACTCCTATACTTTACAGAACCTATAGTGGTATGAGAGCTATTCTTTATGCTCCAGTAACTGAAAAGGATACAAGAGGATTTCATCAGGAAGTCATGTTGCTTCCAAGAGGAAAAACAAACAATACTTCTGTTTTAATTAGGAAAATAAGTTAGAATTTCTCTAATTTTTCTTTACTCTTTTTTCATCTTCATATATTTATTATTTTAATCTACTATTTTTTTTTATACTGCCTATGACTTATTTTATAAAGATTTATAAATATTAAAAATAATATTCAATTATAACAATGTTTTAAAATTATTCAAATTGATTTTGGTTTGATTTAATAATTTAAAATTGATTTAACTATGAGGGATTGTTATGGACTTAGATTCAGAATTGGTTAAGGAAAAAATTGCAGAATACAGAAAAGATTACAGCTGTTCACAAGCTACTCTTATGGGAATTTGTGATGTTGCAGGTATGCCTACTGAAGAATTGGCTCTTCTTGCAAAAGGATTCTCAGGAGGTATCGGAGGAACTTTCTCTGAAGGAACCTGTGGTGCTGTAACCGGTGCTGTAATGGCTTTAGGCCTTTTAGGTGCAGATGAAAAGCAAATTATTTCTGCTTCTAAAAAGTTATTCAATGAATTCAAAGACAAGTATGAATCTGTAACATGCGGATACATTTCAAAAGATGGTGATGACAAGTCTCCATGTGTTGAAGTGTGTGTATTTGCAGGTGAAAAGGTCTGTGAATACTTAAAAGAATAATTTTTTAATTTTTAACTTTTTTATTTTTTTAAATTTTATAATTTTGACATTACTTTCTTTCATATTATTTTATTATTTGTTTCTAGTTTTTTTCTTGTTGTTTTTCCTGTTTTTCATTTATTTTTTCATCTATTTTTTGTTTTAACCTGTTTGTATTACTTTTTTTGAATTTTTAAGCATTTTTTATTACTTTTTTTATTACTTTTTTACTTATTTTTTACAAAAAAGTAATACTTTTTTAAAATAATGTATTAAGTTTAAATACTTTAAAATCATAATTATATTTGTAATATCTTTTTTAATATTAGTATTACTTTTTACAAATTATGTTAAAAATAGTAATACTGATGAGGATGTTATTTTTATTTTAGTAATTTATAGAGGTATAGAATGAATAGAAAGATTTTAGTTTTTTCAGTCATTGCACTAATAGCAATTGTTAGTGTAGGTTCTGCTTCTGCAGGATGGTTTGACTTTTTAACAGGAGGTTCTGAACATGCTCCTGATGAGTTAATCACCTGTGTTGCAGCTCACGGTGAAGAACCGGAGTTCGGTTTTGACCCAATGCATGGTTGGGGATACCACGATTCTGGTACAGAGCCATTAATTCAAAGTACTATTCTGAAGAGAAATGCAGACAATGAATTTGTAAATGATCTGGCAACTGATTATGAAATATCCAGTGATTTGAAAACATACACTGTAACCATTCGTGATGATGTAAAATTCACAGATGGTTCCCAATTAACCGCTAAAGATGTAGCATTTTCATACAATAAAGCAAAAGAATTAGGGGAAGGTGCAGACTTAAGTTCAATGAAAGAAGCAAAAGCCGATGGTGATAAAGTAACTTTCACTCTCGAGAAAGCGGATTCCACTTTCATTAACAAATTAACTGATGTAGGTATTGTTCCTGAAGAAGGTTATGATGAAAATTCATACGGTCAAAATCCAATTGGTTCATGACCATATAAATTAGCTCAATGGGACAAAGGTCAACAATTCATCTAAGAGAAAAACCCTGACTACTATGTTGAAGAACCTTACTTCAACAAAATCACTAACCTCTTCCTTGACCCTGATGCAGCATTTGCAGCAGTTAAAAACGGAGACGTAGACATTGCTGAAGTAGCAGTATCCTATGCAGATGAAGAAGTTGAGGGATACCATATGGAATACTTCGATTCCATTGATGTACGTGGAATTTCCTTACCAACCACAATGGATGAAGGAAAAACCAGTGAAGACGGTATTGCAATTGGTAACAACGTAACCGGAGACCCAGCTATTAGACAAGCATTAGCTATTGGTATCAACAGACAAGAATTATTGGATGGTGCATTAAACGGATACGGTAATGTTTCCTACACTGGTGTAGCTAACCAATTACCATGGGCATTTGATGCTGGATACAAAGACGGTCAAGTAGACCAAGCAAAAGCAATTCTTGAACAAGCTGGATGGAAAGACACTGATGGTGACGGTATCAGAGAAAAAGATGGTCAAAAAGCTGAATTTACCGTATACTATAAAGCATCAGCTGTTGAAAGACAAGCAATTGCAGTAACTCTTGCAGAACAAGCTAAAGAGTTAGGTATTGAAATCACTCCAAAAGGTGCAAGTTGGGACGAAATCGATCCTGACAAATACAGCCAATCTGTTGTATGGGGATTCGGTTCCGCTGACCCATTTGAACTTGAACATCAATATGATTCAGAAGTAGCTTGTGTAGGTTACGATAACCCTGGTAATCTTCAAGACCCTGCTGTAGATGCATTAATTGATAAAGCAATGGCTACACCTGCAGATGCTTCATACGGTACTTGGTCTCAAGCTGCAAAACAAGCTCTTAGCCACAATTCATTCATATGGATTGGTACTATGGACTACACTTACTTTGTAAGTGATGACTTAGACATTTCCAACAGCACTCACCTCATCTACCCACACGGTGGAGACATTTGGGGTAACATCTACGATTGGAAACGTATAAATGCAACTGAAACTGCATAAATATTTAATTATTTATGCAAGTGCAATTGCATATAAAAATTATTTAAATTAAAAATGGTTTATTTTTTAATAAATCATTTTTTAAATAATTTTTTAAAGATTTTTTTAATGTTTCTTAAGGTTTTTTAAAGATTTTTTAAATAATTTTTTAAATAATCTAATAAGTTTTCATACGCTTTTTAAAGAATTATTTAAAGAATTTTTTTAATTAGTTTTATAAAAAATTTTTATTCTTATTTTAAATAAATTTATTCGCGAGTTGATTGAAATTAATAGCAAAAAATTAGCTAAATTTTTAGGATTAAAGGCTGTGCGGTTACTGATCTTGTTAATCGTAATAGCTGCAATCAGTTTTATAATGATACAATTATCCCCTATTGATCCTGTAAGGGCTTATCTTGGCCAAAGAATTGTAAGCCAAGAGCAATTGGCTATCATGGGAGAATATTGGGGAACTAATTTGTCTTTAGGTGAAAGAGTTTTAGGTTGGCTTTCAACTTTAGCAACCGGAAGCATGGGATTTTCATTAATCTATAGGGTGCCTGTAACTGAAGTGATTGTGCAGAAATTCACCGCTTCACTTACTCTTATGCTTGTTTCATGGGTAATTTCAGGAATTGTAGGTTTTGGATTAGGTGTGCTTGCAGGTGCAAAGGAAGGTACTTGGATTGACAAAGCAATTAAAACCTACAGTTACATCTTGCAGTCTTCCCCTACCTTCTGGATAGGTTTAGTAATACTAATGGTATTTTCTGTATATTTAGGCTGGTTCCCAATTGGGCTTTCTGTACCTATAGGCCAGTTGTCTGATACTGTAACTTTCTGGCAATGGCTATACAGATTGATATTGCCTGCAGTCACTTTGAGTATTGTAGGTATTGCTTCTTTGACAATGTATACAAGAGACAAGCTTATTCAAGTTAAGAAAAGCGATTATTTCCTCTTTGCACAAGCTAGAGGCGAAAGCTTTTGGGGAATAATCAAAAACCATGGAATAAGAAACATATTGCTTCCTGCAATTTCCATACAATTCTTGTCATTCAATGAATTGTTTGGTGGAACAATTCTTGTAGAACAGGTATTTGCATACCCAGGTATCGGTCAGGCAACTGTTGCTGCAGGTTTAAGATCTGACGTTCCATTATTATTGGGTATAGTGATCATAAGTGCAATTTTTGTATTCACTGGAAACCTCATTGCAGATATAATCTATAAATATGTAGACCCAAGGTTAAGAGGTGAGGACGATGAATGAGATGCCATGGTATAATAGAGGTTTATTCAGTTCATTGAACTTAAGGCAAAAAACACTTCTCACAATTGGCCTTACTGGATTGGTCTTATTGGTCATTTTCATTTCAGGATGGATGATTGATGCTAACTTGCCTACTGACTTTGCAATAAAAATGCAGGCTCCTTCATTTTCTCATCCTTTCGGTACTGACTGGATGGGTAGGGATATGTTTATCCGTACAATAAAAGGTTTAAGCTTAAGTATTGTCATTGGTATAGGAGCATCAGTCATTTCCAGCATAATCGCTACAATATTGGCATTTGTTGCAAGTGTTAACAGATGGTTTGATGAATGTGTATCCTGGTTGATTGACTTGTTCGCATCAATACCTCATATATTATTGCTTATGATGATATCCATTGCATTAGGTAAAGGTGCTTTCGGTGTAATTATGGCAGTGGCATTCTCCCACTGGGTAAACTTAACCAGGGTTCTTAGGGCTGAAGTATTGCAGATTAATACATCAGAGTATGTGGCTTTATCCAATAGATTAGGAAGAAGCAAATTATGGATTGCAAAAGAGCATATCTTACCTTTGGTCATATCTCAAATATTTGTAGGAACCTTGCTCGTATTCCCTCATGCAATTATGCACGAAGCAAGTATTACATTCTTAGGATTTGGTTTGTCACCACACGAGCCAGCTATTGGTATTATCCTATCTGAATCAATGTCATATCTTGCAATGGGCGCTTGGTGGCTAGCATTCTTCCCAGGTCTTGCATTGCTCATCGTTGTATTGCTGTTCGATATCATTGGAGACAATTTAAAACGCTTGCTTGACCCTGGAGAGGCAAATAACTAGATTAGGTG
>JAFRCZ010000211.1 GCA_017404125.1 Methanobrevibacter sp. | reverse complement strand
ATGGAGATTTATTATTTTATAAATATGATAGTGATTAAAAAATTCATCAAAAAATAATAATTAGAATTAATTAAAAATTAATTAAATCTAATCGAGTAATTTATCTAAGGTTGCTTTCCAGGAAGCTGATGAAACATTGCTTAATTTCATAGCAGTTCTTGAAACAACAATTCTTTCTTGTGGACATACTTTAGCACAAGCGCCACATAATACACAGTATTCTTGATTGAATTTGGAAACACCATCTTCAAGTACAATCGCATTACATGCACAAAGGTCCACACAAGATCCACAACCTACACATTCTGCTTCTGTAGTGGTAATTTCTCCTTCAAATGGTTTAGTGACTTCTGCTGCATCAACAGGACAGATTTCTTTACACCATCCACAGTTAATACAGTCAGATCCAATAAATATGTCACCAGTGATTTTAGGTTTTTCAATTTCCTCACTATGCATACAGGTACTACATACAGCTTTAATTGCATCTTGAGGACATACTCTTTTACATACTCCACAGTAGACACATTTTTCATCATCCACTTCAATAGAACAGGAATTAGCAGTATTAACTACAGTGATAGCATCTGCAGGACATAATTCTGCACAAGCACTACAATAAATACATTCTTCCTCATTTACAGAAATTTCACCAACTAACAAATCATTTCTGTTTGGTAATTGCCTTTCAAATACAATTGCATCTTGAGGACATGCTACTGTACATCTTCCACATAATTCACAAGCCTCTTCATCAATTGCGGATTCATGGGTCCAGGTTGGATAATTAGCTAAGTCCTTAGAGCTTTCACCATCAATTTCAAATTCTAAAGCACCGAATGGACAAGCAGATGCACATAAACCACAGATTACACAAGTATCTTCATCAAGTGCAATATAATTTCCATCAACTTGGCCTCTTGCAATACCCAAAACATCTCCTAAAGCTAAGGAGCTGGTTGGACAAGAATCAGCACAGATTCCACATGCTAAACACACATTATTATCATAAGATAATTTTCTTGATTCGCTTCCATCTCTTTGAATAAAAATCATAACAATCCCACACTAATAGATTTAATTGTTATATAATATAAAGTATACTAAATAATTTTAATATATTTAATATTATTTTTATCGACTTGCATATATAAACATAACGATTTAATTTTATGGTCTGCCTAAAAATTTCTAAAAATAATTTGATTTTTTGATAAATATTCAATTAAAATACATAAAACGAGTAAAACAATAAAATAAATCAGTTAAATTAAAAACAAAGACCAAATAAACTAAATAAATAACTGAAAAAAGTAATAATAAAATAAGAAAAAGTCATAATAAAATAATAATTAATCATATATGTAATAAAAAATAGAAAAGTAAAAAATCAAAAAAGAAAATTTCTTAAATCAATTCCCCTTTTTGATTGATTTTTCCTTGACGTATACGAGTGGATGAAATAGGTATTCCATCATCTGCCAGGACAAAGCTTACAACAACAATATCCAATGGCTTCATCCCTTTGCTGACCCTGATTTCATTGATTTTAACAGCATTTGGTTCTGTTTCTTCACTGACAACAATAGCATCATAATTTTCATCATGAATGGTAGGACCATAAGGATCATCCAAACGAGAAATATGGAAATTCTTATATTTTGTGCCTAAAAATTCATTCAAATTAGCCATACGGACATCACAAGAGTCAACGTCTCCCACCTTATTTGATGCAAAAACATTTGAAGTGACTCCTATTTCAACACTTTCACCAATTTCAAAAGCCTTAGCAATCAAGCTTCTATGGCCATAATGAAATTTGTCAAATGTCCCTCCAACAGCTACTCGTTTATATTTTGCCATAATAATCAATAAATATTTTTTAAAATCAGTACATAAGAATAAAAATCATTTTATCTACAATTTAAATTTAAATTTAAACTTATATAAATTTAATGAAAAATAATTGAAAAAGAGTCCCGAATATAGTGAAGAAATTTAAAAATAATAAAAATAGGACAGATTGAATAAATTAGAATAAATGAAAAATAGAATTAAATTAAAAATAATAAAAATAGAATTAAAAAATTTAAAAAAATAAAAATTTAGAATAAATCTTTAAAAGAATTATTCTATTTTTCCAATCAAATAATAAATTATCTAGAATGGTATAAGCGCATAATTTTTAGGTATGTCATAAGATTTGGTGTTCCAATTCTTAATGTGACCTAACTGATTTCTGCGACTTGTTGCATCAGCAGTATACCAAGTCTGTGATATAGGATCATAAACTTGAGCCCATACATGTCCAGTATTTAATCCACTTGCAAACTTACAGTTCTTTGCATGGGAATATCTTGCATAAATACCTACAGACCTGCACATTGCTACAATCAAGTTAGCTTTATCACAACAGTTACCTCTTTTAGAACTGAAAGTTCCTTTTGCCCCTTTCAAGGAATTTGTATAGAAACTGTATCTTATATCATCCCTTACAAATTCATATATGGCATTTGCTTTAGCTCTAGGGCTTGATAAGCCAGAGGTTAATTCTTTTGCTTTCTTTTTAATTGCATCATTAATCGCAGATTTGCCGCCTGTTTTCAAGTATTTTGCAAATACATCTGAATCAAATATCTGCCTATAGTTCAAGATTTTACCATTTTGACTAATGGAAATGGAATATCCTCCTCTAACAAGGCTGGTTTTAACTGTTACGTAATTAGGCAATCTATCATGATCACCGTAGAAATCCAATACAGCTGCAAAAGCATATATGTAAAGGTTTGATTCCATTTTACCTAAACTAGTAGGCTTATAGTTAGGAATACGATTATTTTCATTAACAAAAATTGTTACATTTTTTGCTAAATTAAGGTATTCCTTTTTGGCTAATTTACCACTAATCTTATTTCCAGAGGAATTATAATTATTTGATAAATCTTTAATTATTGCATCGGCTTTTGAACCCTTGTTAATGTTGGTTATAGCGCCAGCCATAAGATATGCAAATTCATCCATAGTATATTTTCTGCCATCAATATTGACACTATATTCCTTATTAAGAATATTAATGTATTCTACACGGACTTTTAGGTCTTTAGCAGCAGTAATAATTTTTGATATGCTGATTGATGGTTCAACCACTTTAATTTTTGTACTAAGCTTAGATGAATCGTAATATTTATTTCCAGCATAGCTTACTTTAATAGGATAAGATCCTAATTTATAATTCATAGGCAAACTAACTTGCCCTTTTGAATTGGTAGTTCTGTCAAAAGTCTTATTGTTTATGGTAATAGTCACTTTTTTATTCGCTAAGGCTTTGCCAGCAGAATTTTTTAAAGTGATATAATAATTAAATCCTTTCCCAACAGAATCAGCAGAACCTTTTAATTCAGTAGAACCTTTTTTAACAGTTAAATCAGTGCTTGCAGAAGATTTGACAAATACATCATTTCCTGCAAAACTAACTTTAAATTTTAAAGTACCGAGATACTTTACAGGAACAATAACCTTTCCTTTTGAATTAGTTTTCAAGGAATATGATTCATTCTTATTGGTTATTTTTACAATAACCTTTTTATCTGCTACTGGGTCACCATTAACTTTTTTAAGGTTCACAACAAAATCTTCACCATACTCTATAGAATTAGAGGAAAATGATAATTCTGTTTTACATTTAATAGGTTTTACATTTGCTTTAGTTGAGGATTTATATAAATTATCATTACCTGCATAACTAATGAGAACTGAAAAACTCTTTTTAGAAGTTACAACAAATTTAGCCTGACCATTAGAATCTGTAGTTATTTTATAAACCTTATTCTCTTTAGGAATTTTAAAAGTAACCTTTTTATCCTTTATGCCAGAACCACTTTTTTTATTCAATAAAGTAACAACTAAAGGAGTTGATCTTGGAACAGTAGAATTGGAAACTTTTAAACTGGTACCACTTTTTAAAACTTTAACATATGTTGAAAGTTTAGAGGATTTAAATGATTTGTCTCCATTAAATGTAATAATAGTTTTAAAATTTCCGATCTTATGATAATTAAGTCTTACCTGTCCTTTTGAGTCAGTAGTCATAGTAAAAACTCTTTTTTTACTAGGAACGCTGATTTTGACTTTTTTACCACTTAATACTTTACTATTCTTATCTTTTAATGTAATAACTATAGGAGTTCCAGAGTATATTTTAGTGCTGGATACCTTTAAACTGGTATTAGTCTTTGAAGTTGAAGAACTGGAATTTGATTTAGTATCTTCAAATATGGCTTCATGACTATCATCGTCCAGACTTTCACCACTGGAAGTAGCTTCATTAGATAATTGATTGGTATAATAATTGCCAACTGACTCTTCAGATTCGCAGTCAATAGAAGCACTAATAAGATTAGAGCTATCTGGATTATTCGACATATCTAAAACATCACTAGCGGATACTCCACCTATTACAATAAAGAATAAGCAGAATAATGTCAAAAGCAATGCTTTTTTCTCTAACGAAATTTTTTCACCTCAATACACTAAAAAAATACAAATTTAAAAGTTTTAAAAAAATAACTCTTAAAATTAAAATATCTTTAAAATTATTTTTTTATGGTACTAATGCAATAAAAAAATATGAGTTCCTTAATAAAAATTAAAGAAATTTTATATTTTAGTCTTGCTAAAATATTTAAACTTATTAAAAAATCTTTATTAAATGAAATAAAAACTCATAGTATTTTATTAAAAATTTATCCAATAAAATACTAAAAATAAAGATAATTCAACTAATTTTAGATAATATT
>JAFRCZ010000210.1 GCA_017404125.1 Methanobrevibacter sp. | reverse complement strand
AGATATTGCAGAAGCAGCTGAAAAGAAATTAAAATCAAGAATTAGAAAATTAAAAAAATGCAATAAGGATGAAGAGGAAAAAGAAAAATTCTTCAATCAATTAGGTCTTTCTTTCACTATCAGTTTACCAACTAAAAATCCTGAAAAGCAAGAAGACTTTATAATGTTATACACCAGTCCAGATGGAAGCATTGTTCATGCAGAATATGCTTATTCTGAAGGTGAAGAGTTTACTCAAATGGACATTTCTGAAAAAGATTTAAAAGTAATCATTGATTCATTCTCTGATTTTGAATTAAGTCTTTTAGACTAATTTCTTTTGTAATTCTAATTTTCTTAGAATTATTTTTTATATTTTTTATATTTTTTTTATTTTTTCATTAAAATTTAATTTAGCTTATTTTATTATTTTTTATACTTTTTAGCAATTATTAAGGTTTTATCATGATTGTCAATAATTCATTAGATGAAGTTAAAAAGAGAGAGTCCGCTTTAAAGATTATTAAAGAGATTATAAATGATAAGGGAAGAGACTCATTATATGATGTAACCGGCCTTTCTGGGGGCTTTATAGCAAGTGATGAAGAGTTAAATCTCTTGGAAACCTATGTTGGCCCGGCTATTTTTGAAGATGAACTCCAAATTGTAGGAAAAGGTCATCTTGGAGGAGAAAAGGTCTTGGCAGTTAACAGGACAAGTTCCGGAATCTTGGCAAGCATTTTAGCTTTAGTTAAGGAAGGAGACCATGTGAGTCATTTCCTAGCTGAATTTCCAGCTCACCCATCCATTCCAAGGTCCTGCAAAATAGTTGGAGCAAGCTATGACGAATTCATTGACATTGAAAAGTTCACTATTCCTGACAATACTTCATTGGTCGTTGTAACAGGTTCAACAATGGATCATAAGGTCATTGATGAGGATTTGTTTAAGAAAGTAATAGATATGGCTCATGAAAAAGACATTCCTGTGCTTGTCGATGATGCTTCAGGCGCAAGGCTTAGGACTGCAGTATTTAAGCAAAAGAAAGCTACAGAACTTGGAGCGGATTTGGTAGTTACAAGCACTGATAAGTTAATGCCTGGGCCAAGAGGAGGATTGATGGCAGGAAGAGAAGACCTAATCAATGAAGTAAAGATTAAGGCTAATCAGTTTGGCCTTGAAGCTCAGCCTCCATTGATATTAGCTATGGTAAATGGGATAAAAAATTATACAGAAGATAATTTGGTAAATGCCATTTCAAGAAAAGAGGAATTCTTTGATTTACTCGGCAAAAAGTATGAAATGTTTGAAAAAACACCAACTGGTGTTGTTGTAAGTGAGGATTCTCTTAGAAATCAATTAGACAAATTAAATATCGAAACAGAGCTTTCACAAAAGGACTGCTGCTTCTTATGGGCTATGATTCTATTAAAAGACTTTGGCATCATTACAATACCTGCAGTGGGAATGCCTGGTGCGTCTGCTTCAATCCGTATTGATTTATCCACACAAGATGTAATTGATATGGACTTAAATGTTCTGTATGAAAAAATAGATGATTCTTTTGAAAAATTCTTAAAACTTTCTCAAGATGTGGAAGAATCAAGAGAATTAATATTATATTAAAATACCAGTTAAAAAGAGATATAATAATATGAAAAATTAAAAATTTCTCATTTGATTGTTATTTTTATGTTT
>JAFRCZ010000209.1 GCA_017404125.1 Methanobrevibacter sp. | reverse complement strand
TTGATAAGATTAGGCCTGCTCTTAGACAGGAATTGACTCATGACTATGAATATGACAGATGTGAGAGATGTGGTGAGCCTTCTTCCAATAGATTATGCAGAGCTTGTACATTTTTAGAGGAATTAGGCAAATAATTCTTTTTTTATTTTAAAGCATTATTTTTATTAACAATTGTTATATAATTTAAATATGATGATTTACAATATATTATTGAAGGGATAAAAAAATTAAAGTGGTGATTTTATGACTTTTAAGTTAACTATTAAAGATAAAGTTGAAGAAAGGGAGATAGATGGAGATTTAACAATTAAAGACTTATTAGATGATTTAGACTTATCTTCAGAAACTATTGTATCTAAAAAGAATGGTGAAATAGTTATCGAAGAGGCAAGCATTGAAGATGGAGATGAAATAGAATTCATTCAAATCATCTATGGAGGATAAATAGATTTTTCTATCTATTTTAAACTTTTTTTATCTATTTTTTTCTAAACTACATTTTCTACTTTTATTATTTCAACTATTTTTTCAATAATTATAATAATTTTAAAAGATAAATATATACTTATAAAATTTCTATCAAATTTAATTATTCAAATTCTTTATATTTTTAGGTGATACTATTAAAGTTTATTACGAATGTGGAGCATGCTTTTTAAGACAAGCAAAGGAAGCTATTGACTTATCAACAGACGATGAGGAATTAAAGTTCAAGATACTTCAGGATATTTTATCCTATCTTGGAGAAAACTTTTCAAAGGAATTGTCTTCAAATGCTACTGGGACCAGGATTCATCAATATATCAAGAAAGAAACAGGATGCTATGATCCATATTTCAATCAAAAGAAAGAGGGCAATGAGATTGCATTGTCATTGATTCCAAAGGTAAGGGAAATTCTAGAGGAAGACAATAGTTTGGAAACCTATGTTAAAATAGCTATTGTAGGAAATATTCTTGATTTTGGCACATATGGTTTGAATACAGAATTTGAATCAATGATTGAGGATGGATTAGAAAAAGAGCTTGTCATAAACAAGATTGATGAGTTTGAAGAAGCATTAAAGAAGTATGATGAAGTGCTTTATTTGGTGGACAATACCGGCGAAATCGTTTTTGACAAGTTCCTGCTTGAAAAAATAAAGGAATATGATGTTGACATTACAGTGGCAGTTAAGGAAAATCCTATTCTAAATGATGCTTGCATGAAAGAGGCATTGGAAGCAGGTCTTGATGAAGTTGCTACCTTAATCACTACAGGATCTGACTCTGTAGGTGTTGTGGAATCCATGATTTCAGATGAATTCAAGGAAATCCTATTGAATGCTCCTTTTGTAATTTCTAAAGGAATGGGTAATTTTGAAGGATTGACTGAAATGAACTTGGAGGGACAGGATATTTTTGTATTGCTTTGTACAAAATGTTCATCCATATCTAAGGAATTAGGGCTTGATGAAGGTTCACATGTTTTAACCACATTATGATTAATTGGTAATTAAGTTTTGAATTATTTTTCTAAATGGGGGCAAATTATGAAATTTGGTTTTATAGGTTTCGGTGAAGTATCATACACCTTATCAAAAATACTATTGTCTTATGGATTTGAAGTTCTAACTTCAACTGAAGGAAGATCAAAAAAGACAAAAGAATTGGTAAAATCACTGAATTTGACAGTATTGGATAGCTTTGAAGATGTTGCTAGGCAATCTGATATTCTAATTTCAGCAAATAGTCCTCAAAGTGCTTTGGCTGTAGCTTTAAAGTATGGCTCTTTAACTGATGGAATTTTTCTTGACTTTAATAATATATCCCCAAATACAGCTAAACAGATAGAAAATTACTTAACTGATGAGCATTTCATTGATTCTGCCATTATGGGAAGAGTAAGTTCTGATGAATTGCATCTTTATTTCTCAGGCAGAAAAGCAAATGAATTTGTAGTTAGCATGAGAAATTTCATTAAGAATAATGATTCCCATAAGGATGTAAAAGTCAATATTAAAGTTGTAAGTGATGAAATAGGGGATGTTTCCAACTTAAAGATTCTTAGAAGTTCCTATACAAAAGGGGTTTCAGCTATTCTTATAGAAACATTTGAAACAGCTG
>JAFRCZ010000208.1 GCA_017404125.1 Methanobrevibacter sp. | reverse complement strand
AGTATTAATTATTTCTTTAAAATAAAGATTTTTAATTTATTTTATGAAAAGGGGGATTTATATGGAATTAAAAGGTAAAAATCTATTAGTTGTTTTTATTATATTGATATTGGGATTATCACTTATTTCTGCAAGTTCTGCTTATACTGGAACAGGTTTTACCCATGATATATCTTTTTCTAAATACTCTGGCCAGTCCAGAGAAGATATTTTAAATAAATATAATGATACAGATTGCCAAGCGGAATTCACTGGAATGTGCACTTACGTTACTGATGGTGATACCATAGAAGTTGATGGGCTTGGCAAAATCCGTATGGTAGGGGTTAATACTCCAGAAAGAGGTGTAGAAGGTTATATCTGTTCTAAAAGATTTGTTCAAAAGCTATGCTTGAATAGGGAAGTCAGCTTGGATATTGATGATTCAAAAAACACTGATAGATATGGCAGATATTTGGCTGTTGTCATTGTAGACGGCAAGAACTTAAATGAAATGCTCTTAAAGGAAAATCTTGCTGAAATTATGTATATGCCTCCAAGCGAGTTTTATCCATACAACTGGGAATCATCTTCTACAAAAGGCACAAGCTATAAAAGCTCTTACAGTTCTTCAAATAGTGGAAGTGCTTCATCAAGCAGTTTTACAACAGGTTCTACAAGCGGTTCAAGTTCTGGTTCTTATATAGCTAGTGCAAACAGTCATAAATTCCATTATCCTACTTGCAGATGGGGAAAGAAGATTTCACAGAAAAATAAGGTGACATTTAAGAGCAGATCAGATGCAATAAGTCATGGATATGAACCATGTAAGGTGTGTAAACCTTAATTTGAAATTATGATTTTTGATTTTATTTTTATTTTTATTTATTTTATAAATTGATTTATTGGAGAAATTGAAATGAAAGAAGAAGTATTTTATGGAAAAGGGATGGCCAGAGTCAAAGAGGAAGATGAAGATTTATACCAAGCTATCGTCGCTTTAAATGAGGCTGTATGGAATGGAAAAGCATTGGATTATAAGACTCAAAAGCTAATAGCTATTGGAATTGCTGCTTCCAATGGAGATAGCAGAGCAACTGAAAAACAGATTATTAGTGCTAAAAATGAATTGGGAGTTTCTCGTGATGAAGTCGTAGATGTTCTGAAAGTTGTTCTTTTAACATCCGGTATGCAACCATTCAATAAAGCTTTGCAAATTGCAAATAAAGTATTTGAATAATAAAATGTTCTAATCTTTACATTAGGTGTAGAATAATGGCTGAAAAGGTTTTTTATGGTAAGGGGATTAGAAGAATTAAAAAAGAAGACCCTCAACTATATGATTCCATTGAAAATTTAGACAAGAATGTTTGGAATGCTTGCTCTTTAGATTACAGGACTCAAAAGTTAATTGCAATAGCTATTTCCGCTACAAATCCTGATAGCTCTTCATTCTTAAAACAAGTCTCTAAAGCTAAAAAAGAGTTGGATATGAGTCGTGATGAAATTATGGATGTTTTGAAAGTTGTTCTTTTAACATCTGGAATGATTCCCTTTAATCATGCTTTGGAAGTAGTGAATAAATTATACGATTAAACTTTTTTTTTAAAATTATTAATAATTTTTTACTTTTTTAATATTTTTATTTTTTCTTTTTTTTTTATTTATGATATTATTCCTTTTCCAATAATTCAAAGACTTTATCGATTGAATCAGCTATTTTAAAAGTATTTTTATCTCTTTTTGCTCTTATAAATCCTTCATCTATCATGAAGTCAATCATTTCAAGCATGGGATCATAAAAATTGAACATGTTGAATACTATAATCTTCTTGTCATGTCTGTGTAATTTCTTTAATACAATTACTTCAAAAAACTCGTCAAGGGTGCCTATTCCTCCTGGAGCTATTATGAATGCATCTGAATTTTTTAAAAATAAGCTTTTTCTCTCATCCATTGATTCTGTATAAATGAATTCATCACAATCCCTGCAGATTCCTTCGAATTCTTCCATCCATTCCGGTGCAATTCCCAACACTTTTCCATTGTTGTCTATTGCTCCTTTAGATACAGCACCCATCACTCCTGTAGAGCCTCCTCCGAATACAAGAGTATGTCCTCTTTTAGCTATTTCTGTACCTAATTTGTATGATTCCTTGATGTATTTGGATTTAATATTATTGCTTCCAGCTCCATAAAGACAAATTTTCATAATATCCCTTATTTCTTAATTGAATATTCTATTTTTTATATATTTATTTATTATTTAATTTTAAAAAACTTTTTTATAAAATTTATCTATATTTGGGAAATTCATTTTAGGTTTTTAAAACTTATCTATTTAAATAAAAAATTACAAATTAATAATAAATATGATTAAAACAATAATTTCTTTTAAAATTTGGTGATTTTATGAAAATATTGGTAGTTCAGGAATCAGACTGGTTAAAGAGAAATCCACATCAGCAGCACCATCTAATGGACCGTATGGTGCTTAGAGGTCATGAAGTAAAAGTAATTGACTATCCTATCGACTGGCCAAAAGAAGATCCTGATGGATTCATCTTCCACAGGGAAGTTCATGATAGTGTATTTAAGGTAAAACCTGAAGCAAATATTCAAGTGATAAGGCCATCATTTATCAAAAAACCAGTTTTAAACTACATATCTTTATATTTCACTCATAAAAAGGAAATCAAAAGGCAAATTGAAGAATTCAAGCCTGACATCATTATGGGGTTAGGATTGCTTAATGCATATAGCGGATCAAAGCTTGCCAAAAAACATAATATTCCATTTGTATACTACTTGATTGATGTATTGTATGCACTCATTCCAGAAAAGACATTTCAGTCATTTGGAAAGAGAATTAACATGAAAGCAATAGAGAACTCTGACCTTGTGATTACTATCAATCAAAAGCTTAAAGAACTGGCAATGGATTTGGGCAGTAATCTAAATGAAACCATTTTAATTGATGCTGGAATTGATTTAATTGACTTTGACCCTCAACTTGATGATTCAAATATAAGGGATATGTATAACATAGATAAAAATGACACAGTTCTATTCTTTATGGGTTGGATCTATGAATTTGCAGGTATGAAAGAGCTGGCTATTGAACTTGGTAAAAACAAGGAAAAGTATCCAAATATGAAAATTCTTATTGTAGGTGATGGTGATGCTTATGACAAGATGGTTCAGATTAAAGAGGAGTATGATCTTGGTGACCAATTGATTCTTACAGGCAAGCAGCCTTATGAAAAGATACCTGAATTTTTGGCATCTGCGGACTTTTGCCTTCTTCCTGCATACATTGATGAAGAGATAATGCAGGATATCGTTCCAATCAAGCTTTATGAGTATTTGGCTATGGAAAAGGTTGTTATAGCAACTGAACTTCCAGGAATTTCAAAGGAATTCGGTTATGGAAACGGAATTGAATATGTCCAAAAGGCAGAGGAAGTTTTGGAAACTGCTCAAGAGATATTGGATGAAGGAAGATATGAAGAGATTTCCAAAAAAGGAAGAGAATATGTCAAGTCTAATGATTGGGAAGCAATTACCGATAAATTTGAAAAGGCTTTAGAAGATTTGATTAATTGATTCTCAATTTTTTATCAATAATTTTGATTAATAATCGTTTTAATGTTATGAAATTAAATAGAAATCCTTATAAGTCATTAAAGTTAATAATGATTTACACATCAATTTTTTAATTAAACGATTCTATTGGTGATAGTATGGCTAGAAAAAGCTTCAATGAAAAACTTAATGATTCAAAAGACATGCCTAAGATAATAAAAGTCACAGATGAAAAATCCATTGAACGTTATGGTGGGGAGGATATGCTGATTGCTCCTCCATTGGAGTATAATGAAATCATGGCTAAAATTCCTAAAGGGAAAATCATTACAATTACTGAAATAAGAGAATTTTTAGCAAGGAAACATGGTGCTGAGTTCACATGTCCGCTGACAGCGGGAATTTTCCTTTCATTAGCTGCTCAGGCAAGTGAAGAAAGAGAAGATGATAAAATACCATTTTGGAGAACTCTTAAGAAGGATGGTGAATTGAATCCAAAGTATCCTGGAGGAGTGGAATATCAAAAGGAAATGCTTGAAGCTGAAGGACATACTTTCATTACAAAAGGAAGAAAGAATATCCGATATTTTGTTGAAAATTTTGAAGAAAAGTTATTTAATTTAGAATAAAATTTTAGTTTAGTATCAATAGATTAAAGTAAGTATATCATATTAATTATCAATCAACGGAGATTTAATAATGCCTGAATTAACATTTAGAGAAGCAAAAGAGGAAGATGTACCTTTAATTTTAGAATTTATCAGGAAATTGGCAGATTATGAGCATCGTTTAGATGAAGTGATAGCTACTGAAGAAGCTTTAAGATATTGGATTTTTGATAAGAATCAAGCGGAAGTCATATTTGCTCTTGAAGATGGAAAGGAAATAGGATTTGCATTTTTCTTCTTAAGTTTTTCAACTTACATTGCAAATGTTAATATGCACCTTGAAGACCTATTTATCGATCCCGAATATCGTGGCAAAGGATATGGCAAGGCATTGCTAAGGGAATTGGCTAAGATTGTAAAGGAAAGAGGATACGGCAGATTTGAATGGACTTGCCTTGATTGGAACCAGCCAAGCAAGGATTTTTATAACTCAATAGGGGCGCAAGAAAAAAATTGGGATGTTTTCCACTTTACAGGACAAGCTTTAGATGATTTTGTCGTTGGCGATTAAGCTTTTTCAATCCTTAATTTTTTTAATTT
>JAFRCZ010000207.1 GCA_017404125.1 Methanobrevibacter sp. | reverse complement strand
TTTAAATAAAAATTTATTAAAAATAGTTTATTAAGTTTACTAAAAATATAAATAAAATGAAAAAAATTTGAAAAAAAATTAAAAGATATATAAAAATAAAAATTAAAATAATTTTGATAAAAATTAAATAATTTCTTAAAAATAAAAACAGATAAATAAAAAAAATAGTTTAAAAATGATTAGAAAGAACAGTAAATGACTGCTCCTCCCTCACCTCTTGCTAATTTTAAAAATGAATTTTTTCTAAGCTGAGTAATTCTGCCAGTGCTTATTTCCTTATTGCCAATGAAAGTTCCATTTGTACTGCCTTCATCTAAAATGCACCAATTGTCATCCTTGTAGAATAATTTTAAATGTGGTTTTCCTACATTGCTGACTGCAGTATAGCTGTTATCCAAAAGAATGGTGAATGAAGCAAGATCTGCTTGAGAGAAATCTGCTTTTCTTCCTATCAAAACGGTTTCATCCTTATGAACCTTAAATGTCTTTCCTTTATCCACTCCATTGAAAATTGTTAGAATGCAATAATCTTCATCATAGAACTTCTGATTGACCTTATATAAATCAAAAAAGCTGAAGAGTTCATCTGAGAGGAAATTGATCTCCAAAAACAAATCTTCAAATGCATCCCCCTTCAAGATATATCCCTTTACGTTTCTAGCACCTATCTTATTTGGCACTTCCTTTTTAAGAGGAATCTCTTCAACCAAATCTGCATCCAAAAGCTGCTTTATGTGTTGACCTAACATTTGAGGAGTGATGTTAATATCATACTTTTTCAAAAGGATATCATTGATTTCACGAGAGTAATAAGGGTCCTTTTTAAAGCTATTGTCCTTATTCATATTGAGTTTTTGAAAATCCCTCAATATTTCAAGTATGGAAAATCTAACCTTGTTGTTGATTGCTGCCAATTTAACTGAAATCAAATTGGAATCTTCAAAATCGATAATCTCTGTGTAAATATTTTCATTTTCACTCATGACAATTGCTCCTTTTTTAGAAATGGTGATGAGAAAATTTATAAATTTATTGAAAAATTAAACTATTTTTAAAACTTCTCAATAATATTTTGTAATTACCATTTAAAATATTTTTATAAATTCATGAATTTACCCTTATTCTAAATTTCATTTCATTAAGGAAACTGCTTTAGCAACAAACCATCCAAACAATGCCTGATTCTCAGCTAATGAGGGCATTGCATTTAAGAAAGTCTTTCGAATTAATTCAACGTCATAATCATCAACCAAATAACCGGCTATAACTGAAGCCAATTCCATATTGGAATCATCAGGATAATATTTCTTCCAGTCCAATAAGATACCTGTCAACTTATTATAAAAGTATAGAGTTTCTTTAAGCTCTTTAAATTCATACTGACCATCATAATGTTCCAAATAATATTCTATTGTTTCATAAAGATCCTTAAACTCCTTAGCATAATCCTTTCTAAAAATGCATAGTTGCTTCAATCTTCTTTTTGCCTTAAACCTAACCAAATAGTTTTCATCATATTCTGCGATGTCCCTTAAAAGAGGAACATTAGTTAAATTAGGATTTTCAATTGCATAAGACCTTTCAACAGATCCCCAATTGTTTAATGCAGCATCCTCTAAAATTTCAACATCCTTTAAATCAGGATTCAATAAAGCAGCCCTTTTTGCATAAAAGGAGACTGATGGGCAATTAATGATATCTTTCAATAAATTTTCATCTCTAATGTACTCAACAGCAACAAACAAATCCTGATTGTTGAATTCATTAGCCATGATTTTAGAATAGATAGACTTATCATCCATCCTTCCCAAAGCTAATCTAATGCTATATCTAGTAGTAAAGTCCCAATCATACCAATTTGGACGAAAATCTAGTTCAAAGCAGTTCATGAATAAATTATCTCCTCTTTTAAGATTGCAAAACTTCCAATTCAAGCAACTTGCATCCTTTAAGCTATAGCAATCCCTAAACATTTCAAAAACGTTTTCCACATTTGACATATCCCAATCGGATAAAAAGGAAATATCTTCCAGAGAAAGGCAGGATTCAAACATGGATTCCATATTCCTTGCAGAGCTTAAATCCCAATTTTCAATCCCTTCAACTGTTTTTAAGTTGCAGCATTCAGCAAACATTCCCCAAAAGCTTTCAACATTTGAAGTGTCCCAATCTTCAAGATAAACATATTCCAAATAATAATCCCTTATGAAAAAATTTGTCAGGGTTGTTTCATTGGAGGTATCCCAATTGATTGCATAAAATGCAACTAATGAATCTAATTTAGAGAAAGCATGTTTCAAATCGCCTTTTACATATGGGCTTAATTGAGAGCAGTCAGTGAAATTTTGCATGACAATGACTTTTGCATTAGTGCAATCCTTATACTTTGAATATGATTTTGCTTTTGAAAGGTCTTCACTGATATATAAAACATCACTCTTGTCCTTGACATCATCCCATTTGCTTAAATTAGTTCCATCCTTTAGAATGACCAATAGCCCAGAATCTCCTAAATCAAAGACATTATTAGTAGTTACATTCATATCTTCAAATTCTTTTAAATAATCCATATTCATATTAACACTCCCCATTTGCTCTTTCATCTTTTTTCTAAGATCAAATTTAATTTTCTTGAATAGTAAATTCAATTTAGATTCTATTGAAAAGCATATATAAATTGAATAAAGCTTTTCCTTTATTCCATTAATATTCTAAAAGATATAAATTTTAAATCAATTTAAAAACTATAAGTTTAAACTCAAACTAGAAGTTAAATTTAATAATTATTTAATAATTTATAAGAGTTATAATTAAAAATTTTCTAAAGACTATAAGTTTAAACTCAAATGAAAAGCTATAATTAAAAATTAATCTGAAAAGTTTAAGGAAGTGATTATTATGGAGATGGAGTCAAGAATTGAAGAGGCATATGAATATATGCAAAATGATACTGATTATGCACTGGAACTTTTTAATGGGATCCTTAAGGAACAGCCGAAAAATATCAATGCCCTCAATGGCAAGGGGTCAACTTTGATGAAACTGCATAAAAGCAAAGAAGCCTTAGAAGTCTTTGATTATTCCCTATCCATTGAAGAAAGCTCTTCTGCATATTTGAATAAAGGCATTATAGCTAAAAGCCTTAATGAGTATCAGAACGCCTTAAGATATTTAGATAAATCCTTAGAATACAATCCCAGTTTATCATCTATTGTCAGAGTGCTGAAAAATGAAATTATTGAAACAGCAAATCTTGATGATTTGAATTCATTATATGATTTTAAAGAAGGGACAATATCATTGATTAAAGAAGCTATTGACTGTCAAAATCACCATAGATTATGGGATGCCCTCGATTGCTTGGAAAAAGCCATTGAAGAAGATCCAAGTTCTAAAGACTTTGTAAACGATTTGATGGAAAAAGTGCATAGTAAACTTCAAAAGGAATTCCTGCATAAAAGATATTCAAAAAACACCAGAAATTCACCAAATAAAAAACCCGCCAAAAACAAGCCCAAAAACACCAAAGCCACATTAGCCAAAACTGAAAACAAGAAAATAAACAAATTAAAAACTTTAACATACAGAAGCATAATTATTGAAAACAACCCCCATAAGGCATTTTCACTTATAGAGAGGATATTTGAAATTAATGAAAATGATTTAGAAGGACTGAATCTGAAAGGGATTGCCTACTTTAATTTAGGGGATTACGATAAATCCTTAGAATGCTTTGATAAATGTTTAATCATTTGTGATGATTATTCATGCGCTTATTTTAATAAAGGACTAGTTTTAAGAAGAAAAAGATTATATGAAGAGTCTTTAGAATGCTTTGAGAAAGCATTGAAAAATCCCGATTTTTTTAAAAAAGCAAAGCCTTATCAAGAAGAGGCTTTGAATAAAATAATAAAATAAGAAACTTAAATATTCTTTTAAACTAAGCTATTTTTTCTAAAAATCTGCTACCTAAATGTTCTATTTTCACTTCATTAGCTAATTTTTCCTGAATGTTTTTAATCATATCCTCATTATTTGAAGCTACAAAATAGATTACATTAGTTTCATACTGCTTTTCAACAACAGCCAAATTCTTAGCCCTGATTTCATTATCAATTGTTTTTATATGCTGATATTCAAAGCTAAATCTAAATATTTCATACAATTCCATATCAACAATCTCGGCAATGGAAAGGGTTTCTAAAACTGATTTGCTGTAGGCACGAACCAAACCACCTGCACCAAGTTTGATTCCGCCGAAATACCTTGTTACAATAGCCACAACATTTTCCATTTCATTTTTCTTTAAGACATTCAGCATAGGCCTTCCTGCAGTTCCTCCAGGCTCCCCATCATCATCAAATCCTTCCCCATCACTGACTATATAGGCAGTGCAGTTATGTGTGGCATCCTTGTATTCTTCAGATATCTCATTAATGATCTCCTTTGCTTCCTTTTCATTCTGAGCAGGGAAAAGTCTGCAAATGAATTGAGATTTTTTAATATCTATGGATGTTTGGAAGGGTTTAGCTATTGTTTTCATAGTATCAATTGATAATAATTAGTTTTTAAAAAATATTTTAAAGGAATATCTATAATAAATATTTTATATTATAAACATATACATTTATATGTTTAATTGAATTAATATTTATTTTGTATTAATTTGAATCATTGGAAACTAACAGTGATAAAGAGATTTCTATTATATATTGAATTAAAAAAATCATCGAGGTGAAATCATGGAAGATAAAAAAGCAAAATTTTTAGTTTATATAGTTGTTGCTTTAATTGCTTTTATTGCAAGCAGTGCAGTTTATTCTATGACTGGCGGTCTTTCAGATTGGATTGTAGCCAGCGATTACGATGAAGATAAAAACAATAACGGTTATTTAGACAGTTCAGAAGGGGGAGGAATTTTCTCAATCTTTGATTCTGGGGATAATGATGACAATTACAATAATTATAATGATGAAGGAAGTGACTGGTCTGAACTCCTAAATAAGGCC
>JAFRCZ010000020.1 GCA_017404125.1 Methanobrevibacter sp. | reverse complement strand
AATATTTTATTACTTTCTATAATATAAATATTACTAAAAATAATACAAAATTTGTGAGAAATTAATAATTGAATTTAGACTAATTGTAAAAAATAATATCTGAATTAGTAATTGTAAAAAATTTATATTGAACTTCAAATAAATGAATTATTATGGCTAAAGTTAATGTAAATGGCATATCTATAAATTATAAACTTGAAGGTGAAGGAGAAACAATCGTTTTCGTTCATGGCTTGTCAGACAGTATGAATTACTGGAATGTCTTGACAAATGAACTTAAAAACAGCTATAGAACCTTAACCTTTGATTTGAGAGGACATGGAAATTCAACTGATGATGGAAGTGAAACAACTATCGATTTATATCAGGAAGACTTATATCAATTGCTAAAGGCTTTAAAGATTGAAAATGCGGTTTTTGTAGGGCTTTCCCTAGGTGGAAACATCATATTAAATTTAGCTATCAATCATCCAGAAATGATTAATGGCCTTATAGTCATGTCAAGCTTTCCAGAACATAGCGAAAGCCTGGAGAAGATATTCAATGACTTTGAAGATTCCATCAATCAGGGATTTGTTGAATTCTATGACACCATTTTGCCATATACATTGACTGAGGATTTGCTTGTGAAACATAAGGAACTCCTTGAAAATATCAAATATGATGCTGCAAAAACAGCAAACACAGAAGGAATTAAAAAAGGCATTATAGCAGGATACAGATTCAATATCACTGACAAATTAAATACAATTGATGCTCCTACATTGGTTATTGCTGGAGAGGAAGACAATCTAACAGATTTGGAAATTCAAAAGAAAATAAGTGACAACATCAAGGACTCTGAATTGATTGTCTTTGAAAATACAAAACATAACATCCTAATAGGCAGAAATATTGACAAATTATTGGAAATCATTAATGATTTTATGTTAAAAATAGAATAAGAAAATAGAAAATTAATCAAATTTAATTAAAAAAATAAAAAAATTAAAAATAGAAATAAAAAAATTAAGAAAAATGATTTAAGAGATTATAAAATCTTATAATAATCTCCATTTTTTCTATAGACAGCTTTAATAAGCCCTTTATTTTCCAAAGACAATAAGATATGATACATTCTAAAGTCAGATAACTTCAAATTTCCATATAAAAGGTTTCCTTCAATTTCATATCTTGAAACGAATCCTTTATCATTAGCCAAGGATTTAATGATTTCAAAGGACTTTTTCTCTTTTTGGTTTAATTCAGCTAGGATAACATCTTCTTTTGAATCTACAGTATTTATTTCTGCATCAACTTCTTTTAATTGGACTGCAGATCCATCATAAAATACCAATCCCTTAGACTTTAGACTATTCAATAAGTCATTAAGGTCATGCTCATAGATACCTAAATCTTCCTTTAGGGTGGAAACTCCTATTTTATCTACAGAATAGGATTTAATTTTATTTAAAACCTCTTCTTCTGCTATAGTAATTGTAATCATAATAAAACCTTTAATGTCTTAAAAATATTTTTCCCTTATCTAATTATAGTATGTTAAACATTATAAATAAACTTATAGACAGCAGTTGAAAAGTAAAGGTTTTAAAAAAAAAGTTTAAAAATTATTTAAAAAAAGAATGTTAAAAAATAGTAAACCGAATAAAATGTAAAAAAAAGTAAAAAGAATGAATAAATCAATTATTCATCTTTTAATCTGCTGATTGCATCTTTTGCACCATATTGCACAAAAGAACTTTCATCTTCTAATAATTCTTCAAGTTTTGGAAGAGCTTCTTTAGCGCCAAGTGCACCTAAAATCCAGCAAGCTGCACCTCTGACTCTCCATTTTGGATTGTCCAATTCTGCAATTACAGGTTCAATCGCTTCATCACCCATAGTAGTCAAAGCAGTGGAAGCTTCTTGTCTAACCCATTTGTTTCTGTCTTCTAAAGTTTTTACAAGTGCAGGAATAGCTCTTTTATCACCAATAGCTTTTAAGACTTCAATTGCACCAAGCTTGATGTTCTTGTCTCTTTCATCCAATGCAGCAATGAGAGGTTCAACTGCTTCTTCACCTTTAAGTTCAAGGGATCCGATTGCTTCTTCTTTTACAAAATCATCAGAATCCTTTAAGTCTAATATGAGATCATCAATTGAGTTTTCCATAATATTACCATCCTAAAACAATTTT
>JAFRCZ010000206.1 GCA_017404125.1 Methanobrevibacter sp. | reverse complement strand
ATTATATTCTATTTTAATATTTTTCAAAATAATTTAACAAAATTTATATTATTTGATGAAAATATTATATATTATATATAAAGATTATGGGGATTTTATATGTCTTTTTTAGATAAAATTTTTAAGAAGGGACCTAAGCCAATTATTGCTGAAAGTCAACCAAGGGATTTAAGTATTTTAAAAGCAGGTAACAGACCTCAAGGTCCAGGTGTTATGGCAGCACAACAGGATGAATATTATGTTACCGCTTCTGTAGAGTTAGGAAACACTACCACAAAATGTGTTATAATGGCTACAAATTTAAATAACAGCCAATCTTATTTAATCAATAAAACAGTTAATATGACAAGGGATGTTAGAGCTCCTAAGCCAGATGAAGAAGTCTTCGGTAAAACTGTTTGGGGCATTGAACTTTCCAAGGAATCTGTTGCAGATATGATTAAAGACACTGTTTTGGAATCACTTAAAAAGGCTCATATGGATATGGATGAAGACTTGGACTTTGTAGTAAGATCCACTGGGGTCACTGCTGGTTTTGCTACTACCCAAGAAGTGGGACAAATGGTGAAGGCTTTAGCAGATGGTTGTCTTGATGCAGGAATATCACATACAAAGATGGCTCCTGCCATGTCAACTGCACACCTTCCAAAAAGGCTTCAAAAATACACCTTATTGGATAATGTAATGTTTGATGGGGCTGTAGTAAGTGTAGTTCCACCAAAAGGAAAAGAAGTTGTTGCAAACGAGATGGAAGGTGAACTTGTTACTGCAGGTATTAAATTAGGTGCCAAATGGACTGAAGTAGACTATAGAAACCCTTGTGTATCCTTGGACTTTGGTTCTACTTTGGCAGGTAGGATTGTAAACAAGGATGAACCTTATGCAAGTACTGTTGGTAACTTCTTAGGTTTGGCAGGTGTAATTTCAGACTCCTTAGCTAAAGGTTCCAACCAAATCGACAAGAACAATGGTGCAGCATTAGACATATTTGATCCAAAATTGCTTAAAAAGGCAGATGGTAAAAAACACCAAGAAAAAGCTAAGCAATATGCTTTAGAGGCACATGAACTCATTAACATCTGTAAAGTTCCAGAAGGAATTGACAGATTCGGTACTGTTCCTTTAGATGCTGCTGGCGCTAAGGCAGCAGGTACTTGCCTAATCGGCTGTGATGTCGGTACCAATGCAGATGGTTTAGACGGTTTAGTTGAAATCGGTGCTAAAATCTATGAAGATGATGGCATTCCTACATTGCTTGCTACAATGGACCATGTAAGTGCTAATATTGTTTACAGAGTTCTTGATGTGGCATTTGAAGAAGGCCTTATCCTTGACGGTTCCATTTTAGGAGTTACCGGTAGAGCAGGAATCACTGGTAAGAAACCAGAACTCATTTTGGAGTATGCTCAGGATAAATTCAAGGATGTTGTATTTGTAGAGGATGGACTTGCTCTTGGTTCTGCAATTATGGCTCGTTGTATGAATTCCATGGGAACTCAAAAGAACCCTCTTGGTGGAAACCAAGGAGAAAAATGTATTCTTAAGAAAAGAATGCAAGCACAAGGTACAATT
>JAFRCZ010000019.1 GCA_017404125.1 Methanobrevibacter sp. | reverse complement strand
TTTACTATATAATTTTTTCAGTACGAATAAATTTAAAAATTTATAAATTTTAAACATTTATTTAATTTTTTTCTATAATTTTAATTTTTAAAAAATCAATATTAATTTCAAATACTTAATCTATTAAAGTTCGTATCAATAAAAACCAAATATTGTTTCGAAACTTCAATGATTGTAAATAAAAATTAATTACAATAAAAAACGAATAAGAAGATTTTGCTTCTCTTAAACGAAAATAAAAGCAATCACTTCTTTATGGGGTTAAATAAATAAAAGCGGAAGTTATAAAACTCCCTTTATTAAGTCGTATGCTACCTTACCATCTTCCCAGTTAATAAATAAGACAATAGCAGTTTGAGAAGATGAGATCTCTACAATGTTAATGTGCTCTTCCTTAAGAGGATTGGTGATTTCAGTGATTACTCCAGGAGTTTCAATAAAGTCTGGATTAATCATGGTTAACATTGCAATGTCTCTTCCTAAGGAGATAGAGCTTAAGCTATCTTCAGCAATGACTAAACCATGCAATATGTGATATGCATTATCAGCATCACATTTATCTAAGAATAAGGTAATTGAATTTTGACCTGCAGAAATACCATAAATGTTAATGTTTGCCTCAGCAACTAAAGTGGTCATTTTTGCAAGAAGCCCTATTTGATTAAGCAAGTCTTCACCAACAAGAGCCACTACAGAGATAGGTTCTGGATGCAAGCATACAGATTTGCCCATAGAGTCTTCAAATGGACCTACGATTTCAGTTCCAGGGTCGGATAAGTCTCCTTTTTCAAAACTGATAATTTTTGCATTTATTTCTGGGTCTTTAAATCTTAAAGCATGAGGGTGTAAAACTTGAGCTCCATGAGTAGCTAAATCTCTCATTTCCTCAACGGATATATAATCTAATTTTTTAGCTTCATCGATTTTTCTTGGATCGGTGGACATGACTCCATCTACATCAGTTACAATGATTACATCATCTGCATTCAAGCAATGCCCTAATAGGAAAGCAGTTACATCACTGCCACCTCTTCCTAAGGTAGTCACTTCTCCTGCTTCAGTCCTTCCTAAGAATCCGCAGACAACTGGAATGATGCCTTGCTCTAAAAGACCTAACAATCCTTGAGATTGCTCTTCAGTTCTCTCAAAGTCAATATTGGCTTTTCCGTAGTTATCATCAGTGATTACAGGCCATAATTCATGGCTTGGATCGATGTATTCGGATTTTACCCCTAAGGATTCCAAGACTGATGAAAATACTCTGATGCTGGTTCTCTCACCCATGGATAAAATTTCCGCCAATTGCTTCTCAGTTACTTCTTTTCCAATGGATTCATCAGCAATAGCTACTAAATCATCAGTAGTCTTGTTAATAGCTGATACTACAACCACAACCTTCTTTCCGCTCATGTACTCATTAACGACAGATTGTGCAGCTTTTCTAATTCTTTGTCCATTTCCTATCGAAGTACCGCCAAATTTGGCTACAATTAATTCCATTTGTTTACACACCTTTTTCTTTAAATTAAAAATTAAAATAATAAATTTATGATAAAATTATATTTTATAGACTATTATCCATTTATTAATTTTATAAAAGGGTATTAATATATTTATTTATTAATTTTGCAATTTTTTGATGAAAATTAGTGATTTGTTAATAAAAAACATTGAATAGTTAATAAGAATTTTAATAGTAAGATCTCAAAAAAATAATAAATTAAAAAAAGTAGTAAAAATTATAAAAAAGTGGT
>JAFRCZ010000205.1 GCA_017404125.1 Methanobrevibacter sp. | reverse complement strand
TAACATAAAGTTAAGTTTATTATACTTAAAATAAGGACATGATACAATGAGAAATAACCTAAGAATCTACAGAGCCATTGAAAACATTACCCAACATGAATTGGCAGATGAACTGGGAGTCAGCAGACAGACTATCGTAGCTATTGAAAATGATAAATACAATCCATCACTTGAACTTGCCTTTAAAATAGCTCATAGATTCGATGTAAAAATAGAAGACATTTTCATTAGTGAAATATGAAAAATTAAAAAATAGATTAATAGAATAAAAAATAAGAAAAAAGAGATAATAACTCAATTAAAATAAATCATCATTATCATCAATTATGCCAAATCCCATGCCTTTAGAGCTATGATCAATGAGATGTGCAATGAATTCCTCTAATGAAACCTCTTCATCTTCACTTAAGATGTCTGCTTCATCAGGAAATGTCTCCGGATCTAATGTGAAGCTAAGCCCTTCTTGATTCTGTGTGAGAATCTTTATAAAATCTTCTACAGAAATCTCACGGGATTCCCCTGGTTTCATGTCAAAAAGGTCTAATAAGGGATTTTCATTGCTGATTTCAAATTCAATCTCTTCCGGAAGTCCGATGACTTCACCCTCCAATACTGGACCGGCAAAGGAATCTTCATAACTAATCTCATTCAAGCCACTTAATGAATCTTCAAACCCTTTAATGACATTTAAATCCATATAAGATTCGTCATCAATTACATCAAATCTTTGGTCCTCAATCAATGGATTCTTGAATTTGAGATTAACCTCATCATCCCTAGACAAATCCAAATGAACTTCCTCATCTTCAAAAGCATCAATCTGTTCATAGAAATGCTGGAATAAAACCATTTCAACTTCTTCTACAATTTTAGGAATATTCTTAACATCTCTCCAGTTTTGGGAGTTGATTACAAATGCGCAAAAGTCATCAATAGCTGAAATGACAGATTTATACCTATTCAAGTCTTTTTTAGATAATCTATTGCATTCAATTAAAGTATTAATCCTAGCTGTTTCACTTACCAATCTCTTAATCCAAATCAATTGCACTAAACCAAAATCATTCATTAAAACACCTCACCAGATGGAAATTCTCTCGTCGAAATACATTAAAAATAGAGCAACCCGCCCAATTATAAAATAGGTCCCCTTGAAACCTATTGAATAATAACCCAACCAAGCTCTCCCAATAAATCATCACGGTGAAAACATTCAAACAAAATACAAAGGCACAAATATGAGTTGATATTATGAACAAACGAAATATAGGAGTGATTTACTATGATGAAATTTGTGATGATTTATTGGTGTAATCAACCACAATTTATAGATTTATACCCCTTCATTAAATCTATAATGCTAAAAATCCAAACAGGAGGAATGCAATAATTCAAAAGATGGTTTGAAAATTTTAGATTATGTGGTTGATATGGTAACAATTGTATAAACTTCGTTGCTTATAAAGGTTTGTTTTTTAGTGAAAATATTAAAAATAGATAAGAAAAAAATGTTAAAATAATAAAAAATAAGTTAAAAAAAAGGATGAAAATAAAAAATAAAAGATAAAAAAATAGAAAAGAAGGATTTAAAAGATTAAAGAATCACATATGTGCATCATCTAGAATATGATGGCAATCACAATCATACTCAGTATGCAATTCCTTAATTGTATTGAACAATAAACTAATTAATTCCTCTTTCTTTTGAGCCATTATCTCATAAACTTCGTCTGTATTTAGCTTAGTGGGAGAAATGCCTGTGGAATAATTGGAAACAACTGCTATCGGAGCATAGCACATCTCTTTTTCCCTTGCAAGGACCGCTTCAGGCAATGTAGTCATGCCTACAACTGTTCCACCGAGAATGGAAAGCATTTTAATCTCAGCAGGAGTTTCAAATCTTGGCCCTTCCATACAAACAATAGTTCCTCCATCAACCACATTTCCTTCAACAGAATCAGAGTTATCCAAAATAGCTCCTCTCAATCTATTGCAGAACGGTTCGGTCATATCAATGTGAATTACCTCATCATCATAGAAAGTCCTGTCCCTATTTACAGTGAAATCCAAAAAGTCATCTGGGATAACAATAGATCCAGGGCCAATATCCAAATCAAGAGAACCTACAGCATTTGTAGCCATGATTTGATTGACACCTATCTCTTTTAATGCCATAATATTTGCCTTAAAATTGATTTTATGTGGAGGGCAAGTGTGACCTGCAGAGTGTCTTGGCAAGAAAGCAACTGTCTTATCCCCAATAGTCAAAAGAGAGACCTCAACAGAGCCATATTCAGTATCAACTGTTTTCTTTTCAATTGAATCAGCCAATTCACTTATTTCCTCTACTCCACTTCCACCAATAATTCCAATCATACAATAACCTCAATAAGAATAAAAAAAGAAAAAGGATAAAAATTATCCTTTTGTAACTGCTAAAGGAACAACTTTAGCTACTAATTTAGCAATTCCTGCATCGTGAGATGTCTTGACAACTGAATCAACATTCTTATAAGCACCAGGTGCCTCTTCAGCTAAAACAGGAGCGGAATTTGCTTTTACATGAATTCCTTTTGCATTCAAGTCTCTCTCAATTTGCTCTGCAGTAAACTGTTTTTTAGCAGCAGTTCTTGAAAGGACTCTTCCTGCACCATGAGCAGTTGAACCAAAGGTTTCTTCCATAGCAACATCAGTACCATGCAAGATATAGGAAGCAGTACCCATAGTTCCAGGAATCAATACAGGTTGTCCTACATCTCTGTATTCCTTAGGAATTTCACGTCTTCCAGGACCGAATGCACGGGTAGCTCCTTTTCTGTGAACAAGAACTTCCATATGGGAACCTTTTACCTTATGAACCTCTTTTTTAGCAATGTTGTGTGCAACATCATAGATGGTGCTCATTCCCATATCATCAGCACTACGAGAGAATACTTCTTCAAAGGATTGCCTTACCCAGTGAGACATCATCTGACGGTTTGCCCATGCATAATTAGCACCAGCAGCCATAGCCTTCAAGTAGCCTTGCGCTTCTTTGGAATCGATAGGTGCACATGCCAATTGCCTATCTGGAATATTGATTTTATAATTTCTATAAGCCTTATCCATTTTTCTTAAGTAATCGGAACAGATTTGGTGTCCGCATCCTCTTGAACCACTGTGAATCATAATAGCTATTGATCCTGCTTCAAGGCCAAATGCCTTTGCTACAGTTTCATCATAAATCTCTTCAATCTTTTGAACTTCAAGGAAGTGGTTACCGGAACCTAATGAACCTAATTGAGGAATTCCTCTTTTTTTAGCCTTATCACTTACAACAGCAGATTCAGCTTCCTTCATTCTGCCGTTTTCTTCCAAGAATTTAAGGTCGTCTTCCCAACCGAATCCTCTCTCTACAGCCCACCAAGCACCATAGTCCAAGACTTCATTGATTTCATTGTCCTTAAGTCTGATTTGACCTTTACGTCCTACACC
>JAFRCZ010000204.1 GCA_017404125.1 Methanobrevibacter sp. | reverse complement strand
GTTTCGATCCCAGAAGTTAAGTCTTTTCGCGTTTTGTTTGTGTACTATGCGTTTCGGTGTATGGGAATTTCATTTAGCTGCCAGCCTTTTTTATTCAACATTATTTAGTTTTATTATTTACGAACTATTTTTATTTATTTTATTTTCTTTAATTGTTTACTTACTTTTTTAAGATTTTGTTCTTTTACTATTCTTCTATCTTTTTAAAGATTTTTTTCATTTTTAGATATCTAATTTCCATTATTTTTATACTTAAAAATCTTCTAAAATTCTTCTTTATAATATATTATAAGTATATTTATATATTGCCAAAAACAAATTCTAAATTAAGGTATTATATAAATTAAAGTTAATTATAAATTTTAATTTCAATTTAAAATTTATTCAATGGAAATATGGTTTATTGGATATAAATTAAACTTTAATTTAATAATTAATATTGTTTTATTAAATTGATTCTTAACTAATTGACTATAAATGAAAAGGTATTTAATATGGAGAAAGGAACTTTATATGGTGTAAGCATTGGGCCTGGCGAGCCAGAACTAATCACCTTAAAAGCATTGAATATAATTTCCAATAGCAAATATATTGCAACACCTCATACAGGTACTGGAGATTCATTAGCATTATCTATAGTTTCCCAAGCAATTGATTTGTCTGATAAGGAGATTATGAAATTGGAATTTCCAATGACTAAGGACAAGGATATTTTATCTAAAAGTCATCAGGTAGCAGCTGATGCAATAGCTGAAGTCCTTGATACTGGAAATGATGTAGCAATGTTAAATTGAGGTGATGTAACCATTTATTCAACCTGTGCTTATACTATGGATAAATTATTGGAAAAGAATTATGATGTTGAGGTTATACCTGGCGTTACAAGCTTTTGTGCATCTGCTTCTAAATTAAGGATAGGTTTGACAACAATGAATGAGCCTTTACATATAATCCCTGCTACAGGTATTGATCTTAGAGAAGCATTGCAAATGCCGGGGTCAAAAGTTTTAATGAAAATCGGCAAGTCCATGCCAAAATTAATAGAAGTCTTAAAGGAATTAAACCTTGAAGATAATGTATACGCTGTTGAAAACTGTGGGTTGGAAAATGAAAAAATCTATAATAATTTAGATGAGTTTGATGGTAAAATGGGATATTTCACTATTGTAATTGTAAAGTGAATAAAGTTATCTTATATTGATTGAGGATTTTTCATGTCTGATAAAAGGTTAGTAAATCAAAAACTATTGCGTTGTGGCTATACTACAGGAACATGTGCTGCTGCCGCATCAAAGGCAGCTACAGCAATGCTATTTTCAAAGGAAATTATGTCTTCAGTATCAATCACAACTCCCAATCAGACTGATCTTGTCATTGATGTTTTAAATCCACAGTTCAGTGATAATGCAGCATCTTGCTCTATTGAAAAGGATAGTGGAGATGACCCTGACATTACCAATGGGATATTGGTATCCTCTAAGGTTACTTTGTGTCCTGATTCCCCTGATATTATCATCGAAGGAGGAAAAGGAGTAGGAAAAGTAACCAAGCCTGGCTTAGACCAAGCAGTTGGTATGTCTGCAATTAACTCTGTTCCTAGAAAGATGATTAAGGATTCATTAAATGAATTGGCCAAGGAATATAATTACACTGGAGGGTTCCATGTAGTAATTTCTGTGCCTAAAGGTGAAGAAATAGCAAAGAAAACATTCAATCCGGAATTGGGAATTGTTGATGGCATTTCCATATTGGGAACTACCGGCATTGTGGAACCTATGAGTGCCAAGGCACTTGCCGATTCACTTAGATTGGAAATAAGCGTTATAAGTGCTGAAGGCAATGAGTCAATACTTATCTTTTTAGGAAATTTCGGAAAAAAATTCACTGAGGAAGATTTAAACCTATTGACAAAACCTGGTGTTATGTGCAGCAATCTCATTGATGTTGCATTGGATAGTTCAGTAGAATATGGATTCAAGAATATTCTTTTAATTGGACATATAGGTAAATTTGTAAAATTAGGTATAGGCATGTTTAATACCCATTCCCATAATGGTGATGGCAGGATAGAAACACTATTGTCCTGTGCTTTGGAAGCAGGATCTAGCCTTGAAATATTAAGGGAAATTCAAAAGTGTGTAACTACAAATGCAGTATTGGACATTTTATATGAAAATGGTCTATTAGATAACACTATGGAAATATTAAATGGCAGGATACAACATAATATAGATAGAAGGATCCCATCTGACATTAATATTGGATTTATATGTTTCACTAATACTGGAGAGTATTCAGGTGTTTTATTTGAAAGTGAAAATGTCAATGAGCTGAAGGAACTATGGAAAAAATAATATTTAACTGATTTATAATTTGATTATCATATGGAGGAAAAATCATGATTCATTTTGTTGGAGCAGGAAGCGGAGCTGTAGATTTAATAACTATTAGAGGTGCTGAACTCTTAAAGGAAGCTGATGTAATCATATATGCAGGATCATTAGTGAATCCTGATTTATTAAATTATGCTAAGGAATCTTGCGAAATTTATGATAGCGCTAAAATGACTTTAGACGAAGTCTTAGAAAAGATGTTTGAAGCAGAAAAAGAAAATAAAATGACTGTTCGCTTGCATACTGGAGACTCTAGTATTTACGGGGCAATTCGTGAACAGATGGATCGTTTAGATGAAGAAGGAATTGACTATGATGTCTGTCCTGGTGTTTCAAGTTTCTGTGGTGCAGCTGCATCATTGAAAGCAGAATATACCTTGCCTGATGTCAGCCAAAGTGTTATTATTACCCGTATGGCTGGAAGGACTCCTGTTCCAGAAAAAGAAAGCATTGCTTCATTTGCTGAACATGGTGCCACTATGGTTATTTTCTTAAGCACCGGATTACTTAAAGAATTGTCCAAAGAACTTGTAAAAGGAAGATATACTGAAGACACTCCTGCTGCCATTGTTTATAAGGCAACTTGGCCAGATGAGAAAATTATGCATTGTACTGTTGGAACTTTATATGAAACAGCTAAAGAAAACAATATTACAAAAACAGCTCTAATAATTGTGGGGGATGTATTGGATAGCGAATATTCACTTTCACGTCTTTATGCAGATGATTTCTCTACAGAATTTAGACAAGCTAAGAAATAAATTTTCATTTATTTATAATATCAAATAAGTATTTTATCTACTTCATGTAATTTCATGAAATTTATGAGGCGAATCATGAAAATATCAATTATTGCATTTACAGACAATGGCATGGAAATAGCTTATAAATTATTTGATTCACTTTCTAAGGATGAATTGAATGATGTAAACTTTACTAGGTGTGGAAAAGGAGCTTTGTCAGCTTGGAGCGAAGAGCATTTTTCCCATAGTGATGCTCTTGTCTTTATAGGTGCAATAGGAATAGCATTAAGGGCAATTGCTCCTTATATCAAGACCAAAACAAAAGACCCTGCCGTTGTGGTAGTGGATGAATTAGGACAATTTTCCATCCCTATTCTATCTGGACACATCGGGGGAGCCAATGAATTGGCAATTAAGATATCTGAAATATTGAATGCAATTCCAGTCATAACAACTGCCACTGATATCAATAATGTTTTTGCAATAGATACTTGGGCAAAACGCCAAGGATTGAAGATTTTAAATCCTGAATGCATCAAATTGGTTTCATCTAAATTATTGAAAGGAGAAGAAATCCATATTAAAACAGATTATGAAATTAAATGAAATGATCCAAAAAATGATTATCTTAATGATTTAGAGGATTCTAATAGTGATTATGATGTGATAATAAGTCATAAGATTGAAGAGAATGAATATAAAAAAGACACATTATTGCTGATTCCACAAATAATTACAGTGGGAATTGGTTGCAGAAAGGATATAAGTTTTGAAAACATTGAAGAATCTGTCTTAAATATATTGAAAAAAGAGAAATATCCTATCTTGTCAGTAAATGCCATAGCAAGCATTGATAAAAAGAAATCAGAAAATGGGATTATAGAATTTGCGAAAAAGTATGATTTGCCGTTTAAAACCTATAGTGCTGAAGATCTTAACAGTCTTGAAGGAGATTTCACCAAATCAGAATTTGTAAAAAGTGTTGTGGAAGTGGATAATGTTTGTGAGCGTTCTGCTCTTTTTGAAAGCAATGGAAAACTGATTAGAAGAAAAGACACTTGTGATGGGAGAGGTGTGACTGTTGCTTTGGCAATGAAGAATCCTATTATTTCATGGGAAAATTAAATTTTAATAATCATATTTATAATTATTTTGGTGTCTATTGGAGGAATTAATTTATGAAAAAACTATCTGTTGTGGGCATTGGGCCTGGAAATGAGTTATATCTTAGCATTTCCGCTAAAGAAACTCTTGAATGTTCAGATTTGATTATAGGTTATAAAAAATATGTGGAGCTTGTAGAGGAATACTTGCCTGAAAAGGATTATTTGTACACTGGCATGACAAAGGAAGTTGACAGATGTAAAATCGCATTGGAAAAGGCATCTGAAGGTCAGACTGTATCAGTGGTCTGCAGTGGGGATGCTGGAGTATATGGGATGGCAGGTTTGGTTTATGAGTTATCTGTTGATTATCCTGATGTTGAAATTGATATTGTTCCCGGCATTAGTGCTGTTTTAAGCGGTTCTTCCGTTTTAGGTGCTCCAATAGGTCATGATTTTGCAGTAATAAGCTTATCAGATTTATTGACTCCTTGGGAATTGATTGAAAAGCGTTTGGCATTGGCTGGAGAAGGAGATTTCTGCATCTGCCTTTATAATCCTTCAAGCCATAAAAGGAAAGATTATCTTAAAAAGGCATGTGAAATATTATTAAACTATAAAGGTGAAGATACCGTCTGCGGATATGTGAGAAACATCGGAAGAGATGGTGAGGAGTACCATATTACAAATCTTTTGGAACTTAAGGATACTGAAGTTGATATGTTCACCACAGTCTTCATTGGAAATGCCAACACTAAGGTCATTGATAATAAGATGGTAACACCTAGAGGTTATAAAGGTGTATAAATAAAATGATATTATGATTATTTAACTATAAGTTCTAAATTATATTAATTAATATTTAACTAATAAGTTCTCAAATTATATTAACTAATAAGTTCTCTTAATTAGAGGTGTGAATATGCACAAAATTGTTTTATTTGGAGGAACTACTGAAGGACGCATATTAACTGAATTCTTATCTCAAAATAAAATTCCCGCTATTGTTTGTGTAGCTACAGAATATGGTGAGAAAGTATTGGAATATGAGCCTCCTGTCATTGTTCAGCCTAAAAGATTAAAGCCTGATCCTATGAGAAAACTATTTGAAGAAGAGCAAACTGAATTTGTTTTTGATGCCACACATCCTTATGCAACAGAAGTGAGCAAACATATTAAGGAAATCTGTGATGAACAGGGCATTGAATACATTAGAGTCTTAAGAGAATCAATTGAGATTGAAGATGCTGTAAAATTCTCTAATATGGAAGACTTGATTGATTATCTAAATAGTACTGAAGGGCTAATCTTTTCTTCAATGGGGGCGAAAGAGGCTCTCGCATTAACAGGTATAGAAAACTTCCAGGAAAGGGTATATTTGAGAATGTTGCCTTCACCTGAAGGAATGAAGCATTGCCTTGATTTAGGGTATCCTCTCAAAAACCTTTGTGGAATGCAAGGCCCATTTTCTAAAGAATTCAATATGGCACAATTCAAGGAAATTGGTGCAGATATACTTGTTACAAAAGAATCAGGCAATATCGGAGGATTTTTAGAAAAGACAGATGCTGCAAAGGAATGTGGCATGGAAGTTGTTGTCTTATCCCGATTAGTTAAGGAAGAGGGGATAAGTGTAGAAGAAGCTAAGGACACCATCAGGAGTAAATACTTATGAAGGAAATCAATATTATTGGAATGGGGATGAGTGAAAAAACACTCACTCGCGAGGCTTTAGAGCTGATTAATGAAGCAGATATTTTAATAGGGGCTAAAAGATTAATAAATGAATTTGCTCACTTAAACAAACCTAGCCATAATGCTTATTTATCTCATGATATACTTGAAATTGTAGAAAAGACAGATGCTCAAAAAATTGCTATTCTAGTTTCTGGAGACGTTGGCTTTTATAGTGCAGCAGAGAAATTAGTGGACGTATTAAAGGAATATAAACCTAATTTGATTTCAGGAATCTCATCTGTATCCTACTTTTTTGCAAAATGCAGCCTCCCTTGGAAAAATGCTAATCTAATTAGCTGTCATGGAATCGATACAAATATAGTTTCATCAGTTCGCAGAAAAGAGTATACTTTTGCTTTAACTGGCAAAAACATTCCAGAATTGCAAAAGGATTTGGTCAAATATGGATTTGGTGATTTAAAGGTTTGGGTTGGAGAGAACTTAGGGTCTGATGAAGAGCAGGTTCAGGAAACTAAAGTATCCCAATTAGGTGGAAGGGAATACAGTTCATTAACCGTTTTGATTATCGAGAATCCTGGTTTCGATTCAAGAATCAGAACAGGAATTCCTGATGATGAATTCATCAGGGGAAAGGTTCCAATGACAAAATCAGAAGTACGTGCTGTATGTCTCTCTAAATTATCTTTGTCTCCTGGTGATATGGCTTATGATATTGGCTGCGGAACAGGTTCTGTAACTATTGAAATGGCATTTTCAGCATATGATGGTAAGGTTTATGCTTTTGATAAGAATGAAGAGGCAATCAGTCTATTGGGGCAAAATTGTCAAAAGTTCCATTTGGATAATGTTGAAGCAATCTGTGGTTTAGCGCCAGAATGTCTTGAAGGACTTCCAGTTCCTGATGTTGCCTTTATTGGAGGAAGCTCTGGAAATATGGATGAAATAGTCAATTATCTTCATGGAATAAATAATGAAATGAGATTTGTAATAACTGCAATAAGCTTAGAAAATGCAATGGCTGCTTTAGATTCTCTCAAAAACGTAGGAATAGACGGGGATATAGTTCAGGTTGCGGTTTCAAAAGGTAAAAAAATAGCAGATTTGCATATGCTAATGGCTCAAAACCCAATTTTCATTATTAGTGGTGGTGCAGATGAATAGATTTTTAATATCTGGAACTAGCAGCAATTGTGGTAAAACAACAATCACTATGGCTTTGCTTGCAGCATTTCAAAATAAAGGTTTAGAGATTGCTTCTTTCAAATCTGGGCCTGATTACATTGATCCTATGTTTCATCGTAAGGTCTTTAATGTAGAGACTCATAATTTGGACCCTTATTTCTCAACTGAGCAAATGTTATGTGACCAGTTCATTAGAAATTGTGGTAAGGATTTAAGCATAATTGAAGGTGCCATGGGCTTTTATGATGGAATAGGCGTTGAAGGCAGAGCAAGTGCTTGGGAAGTGGCTAAATCCATTAAGGCTCCTGCTGTTTTGATTATCGATGCTAAAGGAATGAGCAATTCTGCAGCAGCCATCATCAAAGGATTTAAGGAATTCAAAGATGAAAGCATGGTTGAAGGAGTCATATTCAATGGAATTTCTCCAATGCTCTATCCTCTATTAAGAGATATTGTTGAAAATGAAGGCATTAAGGCTTATGGATTCTTACCAAGAGAAGAAAAGTATTCCATTGGAAGCAGAAACTTAGGTTTAATCACTGCAGATGAGATTGAAGATATTAAAGAGAAAATAAATGGATTAAGGGAACTCGCAGAAAAATACATTGACTTGGATGGCCTGTTTGAATTGGCCAAATCTGCTCCAGTTCTTGAGGCAAGTGATGATTTTAAGGAATTGATTAATAGCAATTTAAATGATTCTAGTGAATCTAAGGCTCGAATTGCAGTTTCCCGCGATAATGCTTTCTGTTTCATGTATAAGGAAAACATAGAGATTTTAGAGGATTTAGGTTGTGAAGTGGTATTTTTCAGTCCATTGGAGGATGAAGAGCTTCCAAGCAATATTTCTGGATTGTATTTATGCGGAGGTTATCCTGAATTATATAAAGAAAAATTATCCAACAATAAAAAGATGTGCCAAGCGATTAAAGACATCATAAGTGATGGAATCCCTACAATAGCTGAATGTGGAGGATTCATGTATTTGCATGATTCCATTGAAAACATTCCAATGGTTGGATTCATCAAGGGAAATTGCATAAAAACAGATAAATTGCAAAGATTCGGTTATATTGAAATAAAGGCATTGCAAGATAATCTATTATGCAATGAGGGAGATAGCATTAGAGTGCATGAATTCCATTATTATGATAGTGAAAATTGCGGAGAGGCATTTATGGCTAAAAAAGCATCAAATGGTATAGAATATCTATGTTGCCATGGATCAGATAGCCTTTATGCTGGTTTCCCACATATTTATCTTCCTGCAAACCCTGATTTTGCAAAATCCTTTGTTAAAAATGCACAGGAATGGGAGAATAAAGATTAGTTTTTATTTAATTTTTATTAGTAATTTATATTAGTACTCTAGAAATTTAGTAATTTATTCAAGGTAAATGAAGTGATAGTATGAAAATTGAATTGGAACAAGTTGAACCTGCTGAAATTGAAAGCAGGAGTATGGAAATTATTGAATCAGAATTACCTCATGAAATTGATCCTAAATTAGCGCCAATTATTAAAAGAGCAGTTCACACAGCTGCAGATTTTGATTATGTAGACAATCTATGCTTTTCAGAAGATGTTGTAGATAAGGCATTGGAAGCAATCAAGAATGGCGCTTGCATTGTCACTGACACTCAAATGGCAAAGGCAGGCATCAATAAGGCAGAACTTGGAAAGCATGGCGGAGAAGTTTTCTGCTTTATGAGTGATGATGATGTTAGGGAAATGGCTAAGAAGAACGGTTCCACACGTGCTAGGGCATCTATGGATAAGGCAGCACAGCTAGATAAACCTTTGATTTTTGCCATTGGAAATGCTCCAACTGCTTTAATCAGATTGTATGAATTGATTCAGGAAGGTAAGCTTAAGCCTGAACTTATCATTGGAGTTCCAGTTGGATTTGTCAATGTAGTTCAGTCAAAAGAGTTGATTATGCAATGTGATGTTCCTTATATCGTTGCCCGTGGCCGTAAAGGTGGAAGCAATGTTGCAGCGGCTATTTCAAATGCATTACTGTATATCTTAAGAGATCAAATGAAATAGCATTATTTTCTCTTTTTTTATTCTTTTTTTTAATTATTCTATTTCAATTATTTTCTCTTTTTTTATTCTTTTTTTTAATTATTCTATTTCATTATTTTCTCTTTTTCATTTTTTTCATTAACTTTAAATACTATCGTTGCCATATTTTAGTTGCAATTAAAATAAAAGAAATTTTTAAAAAATGATGAAGGGTGATAATATGAAGTGTATAACATGTGGTGAAGAGTATTCAGATGAATTAGATTTCTGTCCGTTTTGTGGCTCCTATCCTAAAAAGTTTTGTCCAAAGTGCTTTAAGGAAGTTAATGATGGTGGAGAAGTATGTTCAGACTGCGGAACGGAACTTTTGCCCTTTGAAAGGTTTAAGAAGTATTATGATCTTAAAGAGGAGGCTATTGCATATCTGAATGATTTTGATTTTAAAAAATCAATGGAATGTTTAGAAAAGATATTGGATGACTGGCCTGATAGTGAAGATATAATTTTTCTTTTGGCTGAGAATCATTGCTTCTTAGGGGAATATGATGATGCTTTTAAACAGTATGAAAGATTGGCTGAAATAAATCCTGAATATAAAGGGCTATATTCCCGAATGGCGAAGATATGCATTCGTAATGAAGAAATTGAAAAGGCCAAGGAATATCTTCAAAAGGAACATAAGGCACATCCATTTGAGAATGAGCATTATATCTATTCAATGCACATATGTTTCCTTGAGGATGATTTTGAAAAGGCAAACAGAATCCTTGATCGCTTGTTTGCAATCGGGCCTAATGAGGATGACTTATTGATGTTCAAAACCAACAATGACTTGAATTTGAAACATGTTGAGTATAATCAAGAGCTTGCAGATATAAATGAACGGGTTAAGGAGTATTTAGAGAAAAATTTCAATTATTCATTTTAATAATTTTTTTTAAATATTTTCCCTTTTATTCATCACAAAATTTTATATACAATTTTAAGTAAAAATTATATTGTCGTATCATATTATATGACTGATGCCTATGGTCCTTCTATGAGGAAAGCTTTAGCTGTTGATGATTAGAAGAAACCCAGCATTAGATAGGCTGCCTGTTTCGAGGGTTACT
>JAFRCZ010000018.1 GCA_017404125.1 Methanobrevibacter sp. | reverse complement strand
TATACAGTTATTTTTAAAAAATAGAAAAAGAGTAATTTTTCAAAAAATTATTAAAGAAAAAGAAAAAAGTATAGAAAATAATTTAAAATAAATTATAATCTATATTCAGTTTCATCCCAGTCTTCATTTGTAGCAGGCAATTTGGTAAATATTGCGGTTAAAGCAAGCAAAATTACAGTAAGAATTCCAAATACAATCAACTGATCATTGGAACCGCTGTTTATTACATCAATCACACCGCCAATCCATACGATTGTTATGAAAAGAGGCAATATGAACTTAACTATAACAGTCCACCATTTGCCTAATTTAATGGTTCTACTACGTTGGTTTAAAACTGGAATGATGTTTTCAGAGTTGAATATCCATGCAAATACCATACATTCAAGTATCACACCGAATAGGATTGCTATCTGATTGATGTAAGCATCCACATATCCTAAAAGTGTTCCACCATATGCAGTAGCATACATCATTGAAAGTACTGCACCAAGCAAACATAGAATGGTCATAGTTTTCTTACGGGACCATGTAAACTTGTTTTGAATGCTGAATGCCAATGGTTCAATTGTGGATAGGATACTTGTAAGTCCTGCAAGATAAACTGTTAGGAAGTATAAAGGACCAATTACATATGCATATTGTCCCAATACATTCAATACAGTCGGATATGCTACAAACACTAATCCTGTTCCCTGGGTTACAAGGTCCGCTACAGCTGTTCCACTTTGAAGTGACATATATCCTAAAATTGAAAACACTCCCAATGCACAGAAGTTTTCAAATGCACAGTTTGCAAATGCAATGGATAATGTATTTGTAATCAAATCGCTTTCCTCTCCAGTATAGCTTGCATAGGTAAATGCAATGCTCATTCCCAAACTCAATGAGAAAATGATTTGGCCAAAAGCTGCCATCCATATGTTAAAGTCGAGCAATAGGCTCCAGTCTGGCGCGAATAATTCCTTGAGTCCAATCATAGCTCCAGGCAATGTCAATGAGAATAATACAATTACAATCATTATTATAAAGAGCAAAGGAACAAGAATCTTGCTTACTTTTCCAAGCCCTTCTTCCAAGTCCTTATGGGAAATGTACCATATGATTGCCCAGCCTATAAGCATTGCAATAGCTATTACTGGAATAAAGCTTGTTATTCCACTTACGGATTCGCTTGATTGAAGCAATGTTGTAGCAAAGTAAGTGTTTGGATCTGCTCCCCATCCCTTAAAGAAACTCAATATCACATAAATTCCGTCCCATCCAAGAATGCAGGAATAGTAAATCATAATTATGAATACTGATATAGGAAGTAGCCATCCTAAAAATTCCGCTTTGCTATTTATTTTGCGAATAGCCTTTGGAAAAGATGATTTGAAATTGTATCCGACACCATATTCCAATATTAAAAATGGAACGCCCATCAATAATATAGCAACGATATATGGGATATAGAATGCTCCACCACCATTGCTGTATAATACATACGGGTATCTCCATATGTTTCCAAGTCCTACAGCAGAACCTACCATTGCCAAAATAAATGATAGATTGCTGCCCCATTCGTTCTTATCACTCATAAAAAATCACAATTATAATTAATAAAATAAATAAATCATTTTAATAAAAATAAACGTTTATATTCAGTTAATAAATAAAATAAATCATTTTAAAAAAATAAACGTTATATTCTGTTAATAAATAAATTAATCTAATTAGTTAAAATTAATTTAATAATTATTATATTATCTTCAAGATATAAAAACTATACTGTGTTAATAATGGTTTATTTTTCTTTATTATTTTTTAGTAAAATATTATTATAATTAAGTACATATATAAAACTATAAAATAAATCTATAGAATTTTAATTAATTATAAAATAAAAAAGATTAAAAATTTAAGGTGCTGGTTTTGAAAATTAAAAAAAGATATTTTTTAAAGAAAAAGAAAGTCAAAGAAATCAAGAATGACCTTGGAGATTATGGTTCATTCATTAACAATAAGGACACTCTTGAAATGCTAGAGGCTGAAGATTATGACTTTATTTTAGTAAATGGAGAGCCTTACATCATAATGATTAATGGAAAGCCATACCCTACACTTAAGGCTGCTTTGAATATGGAATTGGACAGCAAAGTCGTTGTTGTGGATATGGGGGCAGTCAGATTCGTGACTAAAGGTGCAGACATCATGAGTCCGGGCATTGTGGATGCAGATGAATCAATCGTTCCAGATGATATTGTTATTATTGTAGAGGAAACTCACAACAAGCCTTTAGCTATGGGAATCAGTTTAATCACAGGTCCTGAAATGGTTGAAAATTCAGAAGGAAAAGCTATTAAATCACTCCATTATGTTGGAGATGCAATTTGGAATTTAGAGGTTTAAATAGCTATTTTGTTAAATTTTAATTTTAAGTTCTTCTAAAATATTTTTTAGTTATTTTTAGAGTTAATTTTTAATTAATCTTTAATTAATCTTTAATTAATCTTTAATTAACCTTTAATTAATCTTTAATTAATTTTTAATTAATTTTTATTATTTATTTAAGTGATAATATGGTGGAATTAAGAGTAAATGCCGGAAATGTAAAAAATCCTAATGTTCATAAGGTAGGAATCCTTGCACTTGGATCACATCTTGAAAATCATGGTCCTGCTCTTCCTATTGATACAGATGCTAAAATAGCTTCATACATTGCCTTTAAAGCTGCTTTGGAAAGCGGAGCAAAATTCCTGGGAGTCATTTATCCTGCTCATGAAATCAAGGAAATCAATCATGGAATACATGTTTCCCTTGAAGACTTATCAAATGAAATAATCAGAGTATTGAAATCAGCAAAGAAATATTTGGGAATCAGCAGCGTAGTCATTGTAAATGGACATGGAGGCAATTTGCCTATTGTCACTTGCTTATATGATATTGAGGAGCAGACTGATTTGCTCATTACATTAAACAGCAAAATCATTGAATCAGAAGGGCCTCATGGAGGTTCCGGCGAGTTGTCTATGGCAAAGGTTTTAGGTATTCTTGATGAGGATGAAGTTGAAAATCAGACTGATTTAAGCCAATATGGAGAAGTGGGACTGTATATGTTTGGACAAGCAAGGAAAAATGATCCAAACATTGAGGAAGGTGCAATAGACATTGAAGAAAACGGTGTTTATGTCGATGAAGTTTATGGAAATGAGCTCTTGAAGTTAGCTATCAATTCAGTATTGTTGGATGTTGAAAAGCAATTGGATTCCCATTATGGATATTAATTGCTTTTAATTTTTTTATTTTTTAATTTTTTTCAGTTTTTATAATTCTTTTTTCCAAAAAAAGTTTTTTATCTATTTTCATATGAAAAT
>JAFRCZ010000001.1 GCA_017404125.1 Methanobrevibacter sp. | reverse complement strand
TCCTCTCCTGTAAACTTGACGATTGTACGGAACAGTTCCTTACCATCTCTTATAACGATTTTTACAAATTTTATGTCGGTTTCTATTATTTCCAAATTCTCGAGATTAGCATCTTCAAACATCTTGATAATCTCTAATTTTTCCCCATTGATATAGCACTCTGGGGTTGCCATAATCTTTATTGGAATGCCTCTTGGAAGTTCTTTGAATGCCTTGATGAGTGCTTCACCTTCACCTTCAAGTAGGAATCCTATTCTCATGTTGATTGACTTTCTGGCCCTTTTTACAATCTCGATTTCCTTGCTTATGATATTTTCGCTTGTTTTGATTAGCCAAACGGGAGCCTGTATTTCAGACAGCTGGTCATTGTATAGTTCATCCAATTTCTCTTGGGCTTCTTCAAGCTCTTTAATCAGTTCCTCCTTTTTCCTTTGGAATATCTCGCTTGGAGGCACTGCCTGATATTCAAGAGGCCTTGTATGTGTGATTGTTACAAATCCTTTTTTGTCCAATTCCTTTAGAGTATTATAAATCTTTGAACGTGGGATTTCAGAGATTTTAGCTATTTCTTCAGCTTTTCCAGATATCAGATTAGTCATTCCAATATATGCCTTTGCCTCGTATCTTGTAAGTCCTAGTTTTTCCAAAGACCCTATTATTGATTCCATAAAAATTACCTGCTTAAGATGAATTTTTAAATATTTAGATTATATTTTTCTCTCTATATTTTAGTTTAAGAGTTGTTTTATAAATATATTTTGTTACTTTTTACCCTATACTAGTTACAAAATCTTTATAAGTAGCATAAAGAATACCTTTAATTACATAAGAATAAAAATAGAAAAAAATTCTTCATGTGGTGCAGGCAAATTAATTCATTAATGAGCTTGCATTATTAAAATTCTTATTTAGGCCTATTTATTGATTTTTATAAAACTATGTTGCAATTGAAATTTCTATTTTCTTTTCTTAAAAGAAGAACTAAAAAACTTAGAATATAGATGTAAAATTCATATAGATTAAGAGAGGATGTGTATATTATGAGCGATTTCAACATGTTTTGTTATCAATGTTCCCAAACTGCTAGAGGCAGTGCTTGTACTGCAAAAGGTGTCTGTGGCAAGGATGCTCTTGTTGCAAGACTTCAAGACAATTTGATCTTTGCAATGAAAGGTATTTCTGCATACAATTACCATGCAAATGAATTAGGCGCAAAGGACGCTGAAGTGGATGAATTCTTGACCAAAGGTCTATACTCAACCTTAACCAATGTAAACTTCGATGCAGGTGACCTCATCCAATTAGGTCTCGATGCTGGTGAAGCTAACTTCAAAGTAATGAAAATGCTAAAGGAAGCTCACATTGAAAGGTTCGGTGAACCTGTACCTGCTGAAGTAAAGGTAGGCGCTCAAGGTGGCCCTGCAATCATTGTAACCGGTCACGACCTATTGGCATTGGAAGAATTGTTGAAGCAAACTGAAGGAACAGATGTAAAGGTCTACACCCACAGTGAAATGTTGCCTGCACATGGATACCCTGAACTTGCAAAATACGAATCATTAGCGGGCCAAATCGGTGGAGCATGGATTGATCAAAAGAAAATCTTTTCAGAATACAATGCTGCTATCTTAGGAACCACCAACTGTGTATTGATTCCTAAGGATGAATATGCTGACAGATTGTTCACTATGGACATTGTAAAGGTTCCTGGCGCTACTGTCATTGAAGATTATGACTTCAAGCCTTTAATCGATAAGGCAATCGAATTAGGAGGTCCTGAAGCTGAAGAACTCACTACCATTACTACTGGTTTCGGCTTAAGCACTATCCTTTCCTTAGCACCTCAAATCAAAGAGTTAGTGTTAGCTGGAAAAATCAGAAGATTCTTCTTGGTAGCTGGCTGTGACACTCCAAACCCAAGAATGAACTACTATCGTGAGTTTGTGCAGGAATTGCCTGAAGACTGTATAGTCTTGACCCTTGCATGTAACAAATTCAGATTCAATGACCTTGACTTGGGAGACATTGAAGGAATTCCAAGACTATTGGACTTAGGTCAATGTAACGATGCTATCGTAGCTATTGAACTTGCAGTCGCCTTATGTGATCTATTTGAAATGGAATTGAACGAATTGCCTCTTACCATCGTATTAAGCTGGATGGAGCAAAAGGCAGCTGCAATTCTCTGGACCTTATTGTACCTTGGAAAAACAGATATGTTCATTGGACCTGTCCTTCCTGCATGGGCTAATGAGGACATCCTAAACGTATTGGTTGGAAACTACAACTTGACTCCAGTTTCAACTCCAAAAGAAGACATTAAGAAAATTTTAGGATAATCATATCCTAAAATCATTTTCTTTTTTAGAAATTATTAAGTAATCTTAAGTTAAATTTAATATTAATCAACGATTAGAAAAACAAACTCAGAAGGAGAAATTACTATGGATTTAAAAGGAAAAGCAATTAATGTAGAGGAATTGATTCAATATCAGGACGATTCCGTTGTAAGCATGGAAGTAATCAAAAAGGAACTCGGTACTGTAACCTTATTTGCATTTGACAAAGGTCAAGGCTTAAGTGAACATAGCGCTCCTTTTGATGCAATGGTTCAGATAATTGATGGTGAAGCTGAAATCACCCTTGCAGGAGAGCCACACACAGTAAAAAAAGGCGAAATGATTATCATGCCTGCAAATGTTCCACATGCTTTGCAAGCAGTGAATGGACCTTATAAAATGATTTTAACAATGATAAAATCAAACTAATTTTTTTATTATTTTCTATTTTTAAATTTTTATTTTTATTTTTAAACTATTTTTCTTGTTTTTTAATATTTTTAGCTATTTAATAAATTAAATTTAATAAACATAAATTACTAATAAATAATTAGTAAAATCATTTTTCAATTCTTGATTTTAATCATGATTACAAAGTTAACTTATAATTTATTGGATGATTATTATGAATAGTGACAACATTAAGGAAGGAGTGCAAAGGGCTCCTCACAGATCATTGCTTCGTGCTTGCGGATTAGATGATGAAGATTTTAAAAAGCCATTTGTAGGAATTGCAAACAGTTACACAGATATTGTACCTGGCCATATTCACCTCAGGGAATTGGTGGAATATGTAAAGCAAGGTATCAGGGAAGCTGGAGGAATTCCATTTGAATTTGATACAATGGCTATCTGTGATGGAATAGCAATGAACCACGATGGTATGAAATACTCTCTTGCTTCACGTGAAATTGTAGTGAGCACTGTTGAGAGCATGACTATGGGCCATTGCTTTGATGGTCTTGTACTCATTCCAAGCTGTGACAAGGTTGTTCCTGGAATGTTGATGGCAGCTGCAAGATTGGATGTTCCGTCCATCTTTGTAACCGGCGGACCAATGGAGCCAGGGAAATTTAAAGATAAAAACGCTGATTTAATTACTGTATTTGAGGCAGTAGGAGAGTTGTCCTCTGGAAAAATCACTGAAGAGGAATTATATGAACTCGAATGCTGTGCATGTCCCGGAGCTGGAAGCTGTTCCGGTTTATTCACTGCAAACACAATGGCATGCATTACAGAAACCCTTGGTATGAGTTTACCTACTTGTGCTACCGCTCTTGCTTTGTCTCAAGAGAAAAAAGATTTAGCTATTGCCAGTGGTAAAAGAATTGTGGAAATGATTAAAGAAGACTTAAAGCCATCTCAAATCATGACTCAAGCAGCTTTTGAAAATGCCATTGCAATGGATATGGCTCTTGGAGGATCAAGTAACACAGCATTGCACATTCCAGCTATTGCATATGAACTTGAAGAGCATGGAGTTCATGCAAACTTGGAACTATTTGATGAAATTAGCGATAAGGTAGCTCACATTGCACTTTTATCACCTGCAGGTCAAGACACCATGGCAGATTTGCACAATGATGGTGGTATTCCTGCAGTTTTAAAAACTATTGAATCCAAGTTAGACACAAGTGTAATGACATGTACTGGAAAAACATTGGAAGAAAACTTAAAGGATGCAAAAGTCACTGGAAATGGAGTAATCCATTCACTTGATGATCCTATCCATGAAGCAGGAGGCCTCACCGTACTTAAAGGTAATCTTGCTCCAAACGGATCCATTGTAAAGTCTGCAGCAGTTCCCGAAGACTTGATGCAGCTTAAAGGACCGGCTAAAGTTTATAATAGTGAAGAAGATGCTGTTGAAGCTATTTTCAATCATGAACTTAAGGAGGGGGACATTCTTGTAATCAGATGTGAAGGGCCAAGAGGAGGTCCTGGAATGAGAGAAATGCTAAACCCAACTTCAGCTATTATGGGAATGGGCATCAAGAATGTGGGACTCATTACAGATGGTCGTTTCTCTGGTGGTACAAGAGGTCCTTGCATAGGTCATGTATCCCCTGAAGCCATGAGCGGCGGACCAATAGCAGCACTCAAAGATGGAGATATAATCGAAATCGACATCACCAACGGAAGATTGAATGTAGAATTGTCTGATGAGGAAATCAAGGAAAGAATTGCAAATGCAGACCTTCCTGAGAAGAAAGTCAAAGGATGGTTAAACATCTACAGGCGTTCTGTATCCTCTGCAGATGAAGGAGCTATTTTAAGATAGTTCCTTTTTAACTATTTTTTATTATTTTTTTCATTTTCATTTTTCCACTTTTTTAATACTATTTTTAATTAAATTTAAATATTTTATAGAAGATATTATTTATATTATATAGTACTAGAAATTTTAAATTTTATAATTCTTACTATTTAATTTATAAAAATATAAAAAGGTGTTATTTTGGATATAGATTTAAAAGAAATAGCAGTTTATATTGTCCTTGTCATCATTGTTCTTATTGCTGCACAGCACTTGAATGTAGTTGTTTCCGGCAGTATGGAACCTGTAATGTATAGAGGGGATATTGTAGTGCTTGAAAAAGCTGACTTATTAGGCATTCATGAGTTTAATGCAAGTGATGTTAAAGAAGGAAATATTGTTGTTTACAATGCAGCTTGGCATGAGGGGCCTGTCATTCATAGAGTGATTGCAAAAGGCCAAATCAATGGCACTACTGTCTATGAGATTAAGGGAGATAACAATAAAGTTGCCGATCCTTATTGGGTTACAGAAAGTCAGATTACTCCAAGGGTTTTAACTTTTAATGGTCAACCATTAATTATTCCTAAAATAGGATATATCTCCATATGGATAAGAGGACTTTAATATTCCATGATTAATTATATTGATTCAATAATCATTTAAAATAATATTTTTGCACACTTAATCAATTTTAATTAATCGTTATTTTCATTATTTTAATAATAATTTTTTTATAGAAAATAGCTTTAATGTCTAATGGGTAAAGCTATTGAAATTTATATTTATTCGGTGTTTATATGTACTTTAAAATAAAAGCAGAAGCTCAAGAAGCTTTAAAAAAAGCAGTTGATCAATTCGACTGCGATTTTGATGATGAAATTAAATTGGAGTTTCCGCCTAATCCTGAATTAGGTGACTTGGCAAGCACTGTTTCATTCCAATTGGCTAAGCATTTAAGAAAGGCTCCAAATTTAATTGCTCCTGAAGTTGTTGAAAAGATTGAACTTCCTGAAATATTTGCAAAAGTTGAAGCGACAGGACCTTATGTAAACTTCTTCATCAATCATGACATCTTTGCAAAGCAATTGTTAGATTCTGTAGATGAGGATTATGGTGCACTTCCAAAAGTTGATGAAAAAATCATATTGGAACACACTTCAGCTAACCCTAACGGCCCATTGCATATTGGCCACATCAGAAACTCTGTACTCGGAGATTCATTAAGAAGACTTTTAACAAAAGCAGGTAGAGAAGTAGACACTCAATACTATGTAAACGATATGGGAAGACAATTGGCTATGATTGTTTTCGGTATGGAAGAGCTTGGCTTGAAACTTGAAGATCAGCCATCTGAGAAAATCGACCATAAGGTTGGAGAGTTATACTTTAAAGTCAACCAAATGTTAAAAGAGGATGAGTCATTAGGTGAAGGTGTAGATGCAACCATCAGAAAATATGAAGGTGGACCATCTGAACTTGATGAGAAATTCGAATATGCAGTAAACAGCTGTCTTGAAGGGGTAAGGGAAACCTTGAAAAGAATGAATGTAAAGCATGATGCATTTGTTTGGGAAGGACAATTTGTAAGAACTGGCATAGTTGATAATCTTACTCAGGAATTATATGACATTGGTTATGCAAGAAAAGAAGATGTTTTATATCTTGACTTGACTGAGTATGGAATTGACAAGCATCTTGTCTTGAGAAGAGCAGATGGCACTTCACTTTACTCCACAAGAGACATTGCATATCACATTTACAAATGCAGAAAATGCGATAAGGTATTGGATATTTTTGGTTCTGACCATAAGTTAGCTGCAAAACAGGTACAATATGCTCTTGAAATCCTTGAGGAACTTGAACCTAATAGTGACAAGATGGAAGTAATCTTCTATGAATTCATTACCTTGCCTGAAGGATCCATGTCTACCAGAAGAGGAGTATTCATCTCTGTAGATGAATTGATGGATGAGGCTGTAAAAAGAGCTAAAGAGGAAATCACCTCCAGAAGACCAGAGCTTGATGAAGCAACCATTGACGAGATTGCAGAGGAAATCGGTATCGGTGCAATCAGATATTACATTGCAAGATTATCCCCTGAAAAGCACATCACTTTCAAATGGGATGAAGCCTTAAGCTTTGAGAGAGGTTGCGCTTCCATTCAATACGCTCATGCAAGAGCTTGCAAATTGCTTAAGAAAGCTCAAGATGAAAACGGCATTGATCTTGCAAACATTCAAGCTGAAGAAAACTGGTCTTTAGATGAGAACGAAAAAGAACTGGTAAAATTGATTGCCAAGTTCCCAAGCTTGATTGAAGATTCAGCTAATATAAAAAGAGTGCATCCAATTGCTCAATACTGTCAAGATTTAGCTGGTGCATTCAACAGATTCTACAAATCAGAACAGGTTATTGGATCTGATGTAGAGAATGCAAGATTGATTTTAGTTGAAAAATCTAGAATCACCTTAAGAAATGCATTGGACATTTTAGGAGTAAGTGCTCCTGAGATGATGTAACCCAGCTTTTCCGCTCCTTCGGAGCGCAAAACCTGGACCAAAACTTTTTCCAAACTTTTGTGATAAAAGTTTGATCAAAATTCTTTTCACTAGTTGGGAGTATTCACTCAAACTAGTTTCTTTTTTTATTATTTTTTAAAAATAGATTTGATCTTTTATCTTATTTTAATTATTTTTTTATGATGATGTTGGCTTATTTTAACTTATTTTAGCAAATGGTGTATCATCAAGTGATTTTATCCAATTTATTACAGTTCTGGTTAATGGATAAACTATGATTTCATAAAGTATCTTGAATGCTCCTTGACAGATTATCATTGTAATCAAAACCTCATTTGGCATTGTTCCGGCAAATGCAATTGTGATAAATAGTATTGCATCCAACCCTTCACCAAACAATGTGCTTATTGAACATCTAGCAAAGAGGTAGTCTGTGTATCTTTCCTTTAGGACTTTCATAAAGTAAGCATTTACATAGGATCCTACAAGATATGAAATGAAACTAGCTATTAATATTCTAGGAGTGCTTCCTAAAATGATATTGAATGCATTTGAAGTGGCAGCATCAGTTCCAGGCAAGAACATAGCTATTTGATATGCAATTACAGCTATCAAACTCATTACAAAACCAAGATAAATAGCTCTTTTTGCAAGCTTGAATCCATAGATTTCTGTAAGCACATCCCCTACAATATATACTATTGGAAAGATTACAACACCACATGGCAAAATAAAGTCATAAAATGAAAATGTTTTGGATGCGAGAATGTTTGATACGATAAGGCATCCGCAGAATATTCCAGTTATGATTGGATATAATTCCATCTGACTTGGCTTATTTTTTAAAAAACTCATTTTACCACGTGATTATAATAATTTTATATGAATTTTTCAACTCTTTCCTTAGCTTCTACAACTTCGCTATCGGTATTGTCAAATTCCAAGAATTTTTCATAATTCTTTAATGCACTTTCGTACTTCTCTCTGTCCTCTTGGATAATTCCTATTTCATAATAGGTGTAGTGATAGTTTGGATTGATTCCAAGTGCAAGAGAGAATGCTTCAAGAGCTTCGTCATCCTCTTCAATTGCATGCAATGCAACACCTTTGTTGTGATAAGCGTTTTCTAATTCAAAAATGGTTTCATAAGGATTGTCGCTGTATCTTTCAATGCACTCATCCAATGTTGCAATAGCTTCCTTGTTTTTTTGAAGCTTGATTAAACAGCTTCCTTTTAAAAAGAGAATATTGGAGTTGTTCTTATCAGATTTCAATGCTTTGTTATAGGTTTTTAAAGCATCATCAAATCTTTGGTGATTTTCAAGGACATAGCCTTTGCTCATTAAATCGTAAATGTCACTTACTTCAGTTTCCATTACAAGATCATAGACTTTGGAAGCTTCCTCATAGTTATCCATAAGCTCATAAGTGTTTCCTTTTGAAATTAAAGCTGAAAGATTGTTAGGGTCTAATTCCAATGCCTTATCAAAGCAGTCTAAAGCGTCTTCGAATTGTTCGGTAATTGTTAAGACAGTTCCCTTTTGAATGAATTCCTGAGCAGTAGTTGGTTCAATGTCCAGCATTGCATTCATATCATTTATGATTCTTTCCTCATCAATTTCCATGCTGCCTCCAGGCTTTATGATATCTTCATCAACCAATGCATGGGATTCATTTTCAGCTATCTCTTCATTTTCCGCCATTAATGTCTGGAATTCTATAGAGTTCATTAGGATATTTGCAACTTCAGGATACTCTTCAATGATAATGTCCATGTATCTTGCAGCTTCCTCTCTATTGTTTTCATGTAATGCAGTTGTAATCTTATTTACTAAATGTTCTAATGCAGGGTCATTAAAGTCCATATTTTCACCCTTTCCCTAAATACTATATTAAAATGATAATTGGAGTCGTTATATTGTCTAAATCAGTATTCTAGATTTTGATAATTGGAGTTAAATTGTATTATCAGTATTAATTTTTTTTCTTTTTAATGGAGTTGACCTATTATTGTAATTCTTTTAAGAAGTAGTATAATACTGCTTTTTGAGCATGCAATCTGTTTTCTGCTTGATCATATACTACAGAATGAGGGCCGTCAATCACTTCAGCACTTACCTCTTCCCCTCTGATTGCAGGCAAGCAGTGCATGAATATCACGTCATCATTTGCCAAATCAATCATTTCCTGATTTACTTGGTAAGCTTTAAAGTCAGCTCTTCTTTTTCCCGCTTCAGCCTCATCGCCCATACTTACCCAAACGTCAGTATAGATGACATCTGCACCACATAGAGCAGTTTCCTTATCGCTTGTAATTGTAATTGTGGAATTGTTTTTTCTAGCATACTCTTCTGCTTTAGCTAAAATCTCTGCATCTGGTTTGTATTCATCAGGACAGAGAACCGCCATATCCATTCCTAAGCATCCGCATATTAATAAAAGAGAGTTACATACATTGTTTCCATCACCAACATAAACGAATTTTCCATCAAATCCGCCTTTGTGTTCCTTAACGGTTAACATGTCTGCCAATGCTTGACATGGGTGTTCCAAATCAGTCAAGCCGTTTATGATTGGGATGCTTGCTTCATCTCGAAGCTCTACAACATCATCGTGCTTGATTGCCCTAATCATTATCGCATCAACGAATCTGGATAAGACTTTAGCGGTATCCTTAATCGGTTCCCCTCTTCCTAATTGAAGATCATTTGATGATAGGAAAAGAGCGGTTCCACCTAATTCATACATTCCAACTTCAAAGGAAACTCTTGTTCTTGTAGATGACTTTTCGAAAATCATTGCCAATTTTTGGTCTTTAAGAGGTTTCTCTTCGATTTTTCCTGCCTTGAAGTCACTTGCAATATCTAAGATTTTTGTGACTTCATCTTCAATATCACTTACTGATAATAGACTTCTCATTTTAGACTCCTTCATAAAATTTATTTAATCTTTATTAGTATAATAAAAATAAATATTTATTTTTAATAATATTAAAACTTATCACTTTAAATGGATATTTTATGTAAAATAAGTAAAGATAGTTAAAGATATGCAGTGTAAAGATAGTGAAAAAATAATTTTAGTGATAAGAATTGCTAATAAAAATTATTAAAATGAGAAAAATTGAAAAAATTTAAATTAAAAATCAGAAAGTGTTCTTTGCTTTAAATCAGTTTCGACGTGAGCTTTAATATTCTCTTCTCTTGCTAATTTAACAAGTCTTCTTTGATAGATCAATGCTTTTTTAAACTGATTTTTGTCATTTAAGTAAGAGATTATATCCTTGAGGCCTTGAATTTCTTCTTCGACACTGTACTTCCTTGTGATTTCTGTGTTGTCCTCTTCTTCCAATTCCTCTTCCTCTTTTTCTTCAGGATTGATTATTTCCCCTAAAGTGACTACACTTTTTTCTCCAAGTTTTGCCAACTCATCCAAGTATCCTTTTCCTTCTTCTGCTTCTTCTATTTCTTCAAGGGTTGGTTCTTCTTCGATTATTTCTTCCCCTATTTCCTCAATGACAGGAGCTTCTGACTCTTTTTTAGGCCCTAGGAATTCTCTTAATTTGGCTCTGATTGCATCTAGATTGAAATTGGAATTGGCTATCTGTTCTTTAGGATTCTCAAGAATAAGTTCAAGATATTGGTAGGATGTTTTTGAAACATTTTCCACAAAGTTTAGGAGTTCATACGGTACCTTGTTTTCAATGTATTCGGCATCATTTTTTATGCTTTCATAATTGTCTTTAACCATTTCATTCAATACTAAAATGGTTTCCAAATTATCTATCAACAATCCTCCAGCAAGATATGATTTGACTATTCCATCACTTGCCAGATTTTGGGTTTTGAGTTCAAGATAATTATCAAGAGTGTTGTAGATTTTCAAAAGCTCTATTTCCTGGCTTTCCTCTAAAAAATTAGTTAATTTGATTTTATATTCGTTGATTAAACCTATAAACTCATCATTGTTATAGTATTCAACTAAAAGATCAATTTTTAATAAAACAAGATTTTCTTCGGCGATAGCGCTGTCTAAATATTCATCACAAACTTTCAAAGCCTTTTGGTATTTGCCTTGTCTTTCTAATTTCTTTACCTTTTTTAAGGTTGCATTTTTGGATTTTGCTGATTTAGACATGAAATCACCAAATAATTTTTAAAGTATGTAATTAGTTAAAGTAACTAATTCTCACTATTTTTAAAGTATTAGTTGTTAATTAGTTAAAAGATAACTAATTAACTTTTTAGAATCAATTAATCCTAATAAATTATTTGTGATTAATCAGATTTATTCATTTCTAATTGTTTCCATATGATCGATACGTTTTTGGATTAAAGCTTCGGTTCCAACGTCTCTTCTATGGTAGACATTTCCTCCAACTAACTGACAAGCTTCTTCAGCTATCTTTTCAGCTTCGGCAATGGTTTCTCCTTGAGCGACGATTCCTAAAGCTCTTGAGCCAGAGAGATGGATTCCATCATCCTCTTCACTTACAGCTGCATAGAACACTTTAGCGCCAAGTGCTTCAATAGCTTCTTCGTCCACTTCAATGAGCTCTCCTGCATGAGGAGTGTCTGGGTATCCGTCAGGCACGATGTATTTGCATACGGAAGCCTTATCTTCAAATTCAACTTCACCAAGCTTTCCAGCTACAATGTCTTTGCAGATGTCGATCATTGGAGTTTTGAGTAATGGGAGAACATTCATTGCTTCAGGGTCACCGAATCTAGCATTGTATTCGATTAATTTAGGCCCTTCATTGGATAACATGAATTGGCCGTAGAGAATTCCTTTGTAAGGGGTGGTTTCCTTAGCTATTGCCTTTAAGGTTTCTTTCATTATGTCAACAGCTTCATCATAATCCTCTTGAGTCAAGAATGGCAATAAGCCACCTACATCGGAGTAGGATCCCATACCACCGGTAATCAATCCTTGGTCGTTTTCAAATGCATGTGGGTGGTCTTGTGCTGCAGGCATTGCTGCTAAGTTTTCACCATCACAAAATGCTTGGATAGTGAATTCCTCACCTACAACCTTTTCTTCAATGATTACTTGTGCAAATCCGCCCATTGCATTATCCATAACCTCTTTTGCATAAGCTTTCGCATCTTGATTATCCTTAAGGTGGTCACCTACAATCTTTACACCTTTACCACCAGTTAAACCTACAGGTTTTACTACAACATCCTTTTCATATTCATCTAAGAATGCAGAGATGTCTTCGTAGTTATCGAATACTTTGTAAGTCAATGATCCTTTGATTTGATATTTTTCAAAAAGGTTTCTCATGAATGATTTGTCAGTTTCAATTCTTGCAGATTCTTGTGCTGGTCCAACACAAGGGACTCCAACCGCTTCAAGAGCATTTACAATTCCTTTTCCAAGAGGGGATTCAGGTCCGATAACAGCCAATTCAATTCCATTTTCCTTAGCGAATTTAGCCACTTCATCAACTTCTCCCTCATCTCCTTTTTTGAAAGTGGAAATTTTGCTTATTCCAGGATTGTTCTTGCTCATGTAAGCATATAATTCTACATCATCTTTTATTAATGCATCACAGATTGCATGTTCTCTTGCACCGGTTCCAACAACTAATACTTTCATTTTTAATCTCCATCAAGAGTTTTGAATATAAAATTTTTTAAAATGGTTTAATTTTTTTAATTTTAGAAATAAAAAAATTTTAAAAATCTATTGATATAATTTATGTTTTTATTAGTATATATTTTTTAAAATTATATGTTAATATTTATATCTATCTTTAGATATATATTATTACATTACAAATCAAAAGATAAATTTTTAAATTTTTTTAGATATTGAAAATAATTAATTTATCAGACTTATTATATTTATTGAAATAAAGGAAGGTTGAAAATGAGAGGCGGAGACGCTATTATACAAGCTTTAAAGGATAACGGTGTTGACACCATATTTGGTTACCCTGGAGGTACCGTTATTCCATTTTATGACATGCTATATGATTCAGACTTAAAGCATATACTTGTCAGACATGAACAATGTGCAGCACATGCTGCTGAAGGTTATGCAAGAGCTTCTGGTAAAGTTGGTGTCTGTTTAGCTACTTCCGGGCCTGGTGCAACCAATCTAGTCACTGGAATTGCAAATGCATATATGGATTCATCTCCAATTATTGCAATTACAGGACAGGTAGTAAGCAATTTGATTGGTAATGATGCATTTCAGGAAGTTGACATTATAGGTATTACTATGCCTATCACAAAACATTCATACCAGCCAAAGGATCCAAATGACATTCCAAGTGTGATCAATACCAGTTTTGAAATTGCTTCAACTGGCAGATGCGGACCAGTTTTAATCGATGTTCCTAAAGAAGTGCAGGAAGGAGAGTTAGATGAATATGTATTAGGAACCATTCCAACTCCAGGTTATAAGCCTACCACTAAAGGTAATTCCAAACAGATTGCAAAAGCTGCAAAAATGCTTCTTGAAGCGAATAAGCCATTTATCTTAGCTGGTGGGGGTACAATTTTAGCAGGCGCTTCCGAAGAAGTCAAGAAACTTGCAGAATTGATTAAGGCTCCTGTAGCTACATCATTGATGGGTAAAGGAATTATTGATGAGAATGATGATTTGTCTATTGGAATGCTTGGAATGCATGGAAAAGAGGTAGCAAATCAAAATGTAAATAATTGTGACTGCCTTCTTGCAATCGGTTGCAGATTCTCTGACAGAACCACTGGTAAATTGGAAGAGTTCCTGCCAAATGCTAAAGTTATCCATATTGATATTGATCCTGCCGAAATTGGAAAGAATGTTCCTGTAGACTTGCCAATTGTAGGTGATGCAAAGATTGTATTAAATCAATTGATTAAAGAGTTAGAGGGGTCTAACGTTGATGAAAGTGCTTGGTTTAAATCTATTGTAAACTTTAAAAAATCTACAATACCAAGAGTTAGCTATAATGATTTCCCATTAAAGCCTCAACAGGTAATCAAGGAAATTGCAAACTCAATTACAGAAGACACAATCGTAACCACTGATGTAGGCCTTCATCAAATGTGGGCTGCTCATTTCCTGGACATTTCAAAACCTCGCAAGTTCATTTCCTCTGGAGGTCTTGGAACTATGGGATTCGGTTTGCCTGCGGCTATTGGTGCTAAAGTGGCATGTCCTGATGATGCTGTACTTGCCATTGTAGGTGATGGAGGATTCCTAATGGTTTCCCAGGAATTGGCTACAATTAAGGAATATGACATTCCTGTTGTCATTGCCATGTTAAACAACAGAAAACTAGGTATGGTTTACCAATGGCAAAACAAGATGTATGATGAAAGGTACTCACAAACAGATATGGGAAACACTCCAGACTTTGTTAAATTAGCAGAAAGTTATGGAATCAATGCAGAAAGAATTGAAGAAGTGGATAAGACTCAAGAAATCTTATCTAAAGCATTAAAAGACAATGAACCAATTCTATTGGACATTACTGTTGAGAAGAATGAGTTTATTCCTATGTTCCCTCCAGGTGGAGCAATCACTGATGTTCTTGGTGAGTACAAATACGAAAGTGATGTTAAAAACATTGACTTAGATGCAAAAGATCAATCTAAAGATTCTCAAACTGTTGAAGGAGGAAAATAAATGAGCGAAAAATCTCATGTTATTAGTACTTTAGTTGAACACAAGCCAGGTGTACTTCAAAATGTTGCAGGTTTATTGAACAGACGTGGATTCAACATTGACAGCATTACTGTTGGTGCATCTGAAGTTGAAGGTTTGGCTAGAATGGTTTTCGTTGTAAAAGGTGATGAAAAGGTCTTGGAACAAGTCATTAAGCAATTGCATAAGCTTGTGGATGTTGTAAAGATCAAGGATCTTGACCCAGAATATGTATTGAAAAGAGAGCTTTGCTTAGTTAAAGTTAAGACAAGCAAGGAAAAATCAAGGTCTGAGATTATTGAATATACAGATATTTTCAAAGCCAAAATCATTGATGTATGTGATGATTTCATTACAATGGAAGTCACTGGCAATCCTGAAAAGATTGATTCTTTCATAAGATTAATGAAACCTTTTGGAATTAAGAAAATAGCTCGTACTGGCCCTACTGCTATTGCAAGAGGCCATCATTAAAAACTATTTTCAATAGTTGGGAGTGAAAACTCTTCAACTACTTTTTCTTTTTTATTCAATTATTTTTTTATTGCAGATTTTTTACAAAACTTATTTTTCCTATTTTTTTATTGCAGATTTTTTTAAATAGTTTATTTTTCTATTGATAAGTTTTATAAACTATTAAGTTAAATATATAAACATTATATTTAATACTAAATTAGTAATCAAAGTCAACTAATTTCTCTATTGAATATATTTTATTAGCTATTGGCTTAAAAAATTAAATTTATAAAATTATTAAAAAAATTTATAGGAGTCTTTAAAATGAAAATGTATTATGATGACGATGTTGACGCAGAAGTAGTTGCAGACAAAACCATTGCTGTAATTGGATACGGAAGTCAAGGACGTGGTCAATCTAGAAACATGGCTGACAGTGGATTAAATGTAATTGTTGGTCTTAGAGAAGGAGGTTCATCCTGGCAAAAAGCTATTGATGATGGAATGAATGTAAAAACCATTGAAGAATCTGCTGAAGCTGCAGACATTATCCACATCTTATTACCAGATGAAACCCAAGAAAAAGTTTACAAAGAACAAATTGCTCCTTATGTTGAAGCTGGAAACACCATTTCATTCTCTCACGGTTACAACATTCACTTTGGCTTGATCCAACCTGGAGAAGATGTAAACATTGTAAGGTTTGCACCTAAAGGACCTGGATCTCGTGTCAGAACCACTTACTTAGACGGTTTCGGT